>CAMARI010000006.1 GCA_945860515.1 Polaromonas sp. YR568 | reverse complement strand
GGCGTCGAGAAAATGAAAGTGGCCGTTATGGGTTGCATCGTCAATGGCCCCGGTGAAAGCAAGCATGCCGACATCGGCATCAGCCTGCCAGGATCGGGTGAGGCGCCCGCTGCGCCTGTTTACATCGATGGCGAAAAGAACGTGACGCTTCGGGGCGACAACATCGCACAAGAGTTTCGTGTGATCGTTGAAAACTATATTGAAAAACGTTTTGGCAAAACTTCCGCTGAAGCTGCTTGACCTAACTGTTAGTGAACGATGGCTGAAAAATTAAGTGCCGTTAAGGGCATGAACGACATCTTGCCGCCTGATTCAGCGCGGTGGGAATGGCTGGAGGACAAAGTCCGCACGCTCATGGCGCGCTATGCCTACCGTAATATCCGTACACCGATCGTTGAGCCTACCCCACTGTTCGTACGCGGACTGGGCGAGGTCACCGATATTGTTGAAAAAGAGATGTACTCTTTTGAAGACAAGCTCAATGGAGAAGCCCTGACACTGCGGCCTGAAAATACGGCGGGAGTGGTACGCGCGGTGGCGGAACATTCCATGCTGTACGAGGGCGGCAAACGCCTGTATTACATGGGGCCGATGTTTCGCCACGAGCGTCCACAGCGTGGGCGTTATCGGCAGTTTCATCAAGTGGGTGCTGAAGCGTTGGGTTTTCCGGGCGCGGAAGTGGATGCCGAACTGATTTTGCTTGCCGATGCCCTTTGGAAAGAACTGGGTTTGACGGACGTTCAGCTGGAGTTGAACAGCCTGGGCCAGCCCGACGAGCGCAAGCAGCACCGGGCCGCGCTGATTGTCTATTTTGAAGCGCACAGCGACGTGCTCGATGCAGAGGCCAAACGGCGCCTGCACAGCAACCCGCTGCGTCTGCTCGACAGCAAGAACCCCGCCATGCAAAGCATGCTGGAGGCCGCTCCCCAATTGATGGATTTTCTGGGTGAAGCTTCGCTAAAGCACTTTGACGGCGTCAAAGCCATGCTTGACGCCAATGGTGTTGCTTACCGCATTAACCCGCGGCTGGTGCGCGGTATGGACTACTACAACCTCACCGTGTTTGAATTTGTCACTCGGAGTCTGGGTTCCCAAGGCACGATTTGCGGCGGCGGCCGCTACGACTATCTGATCGAGCAAATTGGCGGCAAGGCTGCGCCTGCCGTGGGCTGGGCATTGGGCGTCGAGCGGGTCCTTGAACTCATCAAAGAGCAGGGCAAAGACATACCTATGCCGGTTCTGGACGCCTATGCCGTGATTCCAGAGACTTCAGCTTTGCCAGTAGCCTTGAGAGTTTTGCAGCAACTCAGGGCAGCCGGCATCAGTGTGCAAATGCATTCAGGCCTGAGCGTGGATGGCATGGGCAGCATGAAATCGCAGTTTAAAAAAGCCGACGGCAGTGGTGCCCGCTTTGCATTGATCTTTGGCGCTGCCGAGCTGGCGCAAGGTTGCGTGGCCCTCAAGCCTTTGCGGGCGTCTGCAGAGGCCGGCGAAATTGACGCTCAAACCTTGCATCGGCTGCAGGATGTTGCTTTATGGGCGAACAAGCTGGGCAGTCCGATCGTATGACGCCAGACTGTCCCTCTACAATTGAGCAAATCAACCTGTGTTCCAACCGTGCCCTTTATCGGCGCGACACCCTAAACCATTCGTATGTCAAACCACCTCGATCTTGAAGAGCAGGAACAGCTTGCCGAGCTAAAACATTTCTGGAAACGGTACGGCAATGCAATTTCCTGGCTGCTGATTGCTGTTTTTGGCACGGTAGCCGCATGGAACGGCTACCAGTACTGGCAAACACGGCAAGCTGCGCAAGCTTCTGCGATGTATGACGAAGTAGACCGGGCCGTGCAGTCGGGTGACCAGGCCCGTATTGAGCGCTCGCTGGCAGACATGAAAGACCGTTTTGGCGGCACGGCTTACGCAGAACAAGCCGGCCTGCTGGCGGCCAAGGTTTTTTATGACAAAGGCAATCTGGATGCGTCCAAGGCGGCGCTGACCTGGGTGACCGACAAGGCCAAGGACGAGGGCTACCAGTCGATTGCCAAATTGCGTTTGTCCGGCATTTTGCTGGAAGGCAAGGCTTATGACGAAGCATTAAAGCTGCTGTCTGGCAGTTTCCCCAAAGATTTTGCGTCTCTGGCCAGTGACAGGCGTGGCGACATTTTGCTGCTGCAGGGCAAAAAGCCCGAAGCCAGGGCTGAATATGAAAAAGCCTACAAGACGCTGGATGAGCGTGCTGAATACCGCCGCCTGGTGGAGGTCAAACTCAACGCACTGGGCGTTGACCCGGTGGCCGTGGCGACTTCTTTGGTAGCGTCTTCAAAAACGGCTGATCCGGAGGCTAAAAAGTGAGTTTTTACGCGCTGAATATGCCTCTGGCCCTCATTTCACAAGGGCGAATAGCTGCTTTTTTAATAGCAATTGTTCTGCCCTTGTCGGGTTGCTCCATGATGTCGTATTTCAGTGGCCCGAGTAAGCCCCAGCCTGCAGCCTTGCAGCCTGTGAGTGGTTCGGTTGTTGCCAGGCAGGCCTGGGTTTCACGCATTGGACCGATCAATTTTCCGCTCGATGTTCAGGTGGTTGGCGATTCGGTTTTTGTGGCCGGTGGCGACGGTTCACTCGTTTCTATCGACGGCCGCACGGGTGCAGACCTCTGGCGTGCCAACGCAGGTGCACCGATCGCCGCAGGTATAGGCACTGATGGAAAAACGTCGGCCGTGGTCACCCAGGCGAACGAGGCGGTGGCTTTTCTTGGTGGACGTGAGATTTGGCGTCAAAAACTGACCGCGCAAGCTTACACAGCGCCATTTGTGGCGGGTGGAAGGGTATTCATCCTGACCGCGGACCGCGCTGTGAGTGCTTATGACGGGCAAACCGGCCGCAAGCTGTGGACGCAGTTGCGGCCCAACGAGCCTTTGGTGCTCAAGCAGTCTGGCATCATGCTGGCGGTGGGTGACACGCTGGTGGTGGGTTTGGGCGGGCGTTTGGCCGGTTTGAACCCATCCAGCGGCAGCATCCGCTGGGAGGCGCCGATTGCGTCTCCGCGAGGCGTGAACGATGTTGAGCGGCTGGTCGACTTGGTTGGGCGCGTCAGCCGCGATGGTGAGGTGGTGTGCGCGCGGGCTTTTCAGGCCAGCGTCGGCTGTGTCAACACGACACGCGGCAATCTGATCTGGTCGCAACCCGCCAATGGCTCTCAAGGTATTCATGGTGACGACAAGCGCGTTTTTGGCACCGAATCTGACGGTGTCGTCAGGGCCTGGAATCGCTCGGATGGCGAGCGTTCCTGGACAACCGATGTTTTGCGTTATCGCAATTTAACGGCCCCTTTGGTGGTTGGACGTTCTTTGGCAATTGGTGATTTTGCAGGCGTGATTCACTTGCTGTCGCGTGAAGACGGCTCTTTGCTGAACCGCTTGAGCACGGATGGCTCTCCTGTTGCTGCAGCCCCCGTGCTGGCTGGCAACACCCTGGTGGCAGTCACTCGTAATGGCGGCATTTTCGGCTTTGTACCCGAGTAAAAAACCGCAACATCGACTGACCTTGTGGTCCATGAAAAGCAGCTATGAAACCCGTTATTGCCTTGGTCGGCCGCCCCAATGTAGGCAAATCCACTTTATTCAATCGCCTGACAAAAACGCGTGACGCCATCGTTGCTGACTATGCCGGGCTGACCCGCGATCGCCATTACGGCAACGGCAATCTCGGCAGCCACGAATACATCGTGATTGACACGGGTGGGTTTGAGCCCGACGCGCAAAGCGGCATTTACAAGGAAATGGCCAAGCAAACCCGTCAGGCCGTGGCAGAGGCCGACGTGGTCATTTTTGTGGTGGATGCACGCGCGGGCGTCAGTGCGCAAGACTACGACATTGGCACCTACCTGCGCAAGCTGGGCAAACCGACGGTCCTGACGGCCAACAAGGCAGAGGGGATGCTGGAAGGTGTTCAGTTGTCCGAGTTTTTTGAACTGGGCCTGGGCGAGGTGCTAGGCGTATCGGCGGCGCACGGTCAGGGCATGCGCACGCTCGTCGACACAGCCCTTGAACTGTTGCATTTGCCAGAGGAGGGTGAGGAGTCCGAACCCCAGGATCCGTCCATCATCAAGCTGGCTGTGGCGGGGCGACCCAATGTCGGCAAATCGACGCTGATTAACACTTGGCTGGGTGAAGAGCGTCTGGTGGCGTTTGATTTGCCCGGTACCACGCGCGATGCCATTTCAGTCCCTTTTGAGCGCGCGGGGCAAAAATTTGAATTGATTGATACGGCCGGCTTGCGCCGCAAAGGCAAGGTGTTTGAGGCGATTGAAAAGTTTTCAGTCGTTAAAACCTTGCAGGCGATTGAAAATTGCAATGTGGCCTTGCTACTGCTCGATGCCACCCAAGGCGTGACTGATCAGGACGCGCACATCGCGGGTTACATCCTGGAAAGTGGCCGCGCCGTGGTTCTGGCCATCAACAAATGGGACGCCGTAGATGCCTATCAACGGGAAACCCTGGCCCGGTCGGTTGAAACTCGCCTGGCTTTTTTGAAGTTTGCGGCCATTCATTACATTTCTGCCATCAAGCGCCAGGGACTGGGTCCTGTGTGGAAGTCCATCGCGCAGGCGCATGCGTCGGCCAACCGGAAGATGTCCACCCCGGTTTTGACGCGCCTGCTGCTCGAGGCGGTGCAGTTCCAGCAGCCCCAGCGGGTGGGTGTGTTCCGGCCCAAGCTGCGTTACGCGCATCAGGGCGGCATGAACCCTCCCATCATCATCGTTCATGGCAATTCGCTGGAGCATGTCAGCGAGTCTTACAAACGTTTTCTGGAAGGGCGTTTTCGCAAGGAGTTTGACCTGACCGGCACGCCGATGCGGATTCAGATGAAAACGTCGACAAACCCTTACAAAGACAAGGAATCGGCCTAGACCTACAAACGGCATAGGTTTGCTGTGATACTGTATGGGTCTATTAACTCTTTAACACGGAAAATATCGTGAGCAATAATAAAGGTCAGTTACTCCAGGACCCGTTTCTCAATACCCTGCGTAGAGAACATGTGCCGGTTTCTATTTATCTCGTCAACGGGATCAAATTGCAGGGTCAGATCGAGTCGTTCGATCAGTATGTGGTCTTGTTGCGCAACACGGTGACGCAAATGGTTTACAAACACGCTATCTCGACCATCGTGCCGGGCCGTGCTGTCAACTTTGCAGCCGCTAACCCCGAAGAAAGCCCCGCAAGCTGAGTTCCACCAGCGTGACTCCCAAGCCACTGGCCATATTGGTTGGTGTCGACTTGGGTCTTCCCAATTTCGACCGCGAATTGCAAGAATTGGGTCTGCTCGCTCAAACGGCAGGCCTTGAACCTGTTGAGCGCGTGACCTGCAAGCGCCGTGCGCCCGACGCTGCGCTTTTCATCGGCAGCGGCAAGGCTGATGAGATCAAAATGCTGGCCCAGCAAGTAGGTGCTACTGAGGTGCTGTTTGACCAAGCCTTGAGCCCGGCCCAGCAGCGCAACCTTGAGCGGTACCTTGAGCTGCCTGTGAACGACCGAACCTTGCTGATTCTGGAAATATTCGGTCAGCGCGCACGCAGCCACGAAGGCAAATTACAGGTAGAGCTGGCCCGCCTGCAATATTCGTCTACCCGTCTGGTGCGGCGCTGGTCCCACTTGGAACGTCAAACCGGTGGCGCCGGCGTGCGTGGCGGCCCGGGCGAAAAGCAGATCGAACTAGACAAGCGCATGATTGGCGAAGCCATCAAACGCTGCAAAGAGCGGCTCTCCAAAGTCAAAAAACAGCGCCAGACCCAGCGTCGCCAGCGCGACCGGAGAAACGCCTTCGGCATCTCGCTGGTTGGCTACACCAACGCTGGCAAATCAACTTTGTTCAACTCGCTGGTCAAAGCCAAAACCTACGCGGCTGACCAGCTTTTTGCCACGCTGGACACGACCACGCGGCAGTTGTATCTGGGGGACGCGCAGCGCATGGTGTCGCTGTCAGACACGGTGGGGTTTATTCGAGATTTACCCCACGGGCTGGTCAACGCTTTCGCAGCCACCTTGCAGGAAGCCGCTGATGCCGACCTGTTGCTGCACGTGGTTGACGCGGCCAATTCCGACTATCTCGAGCAGATTGAGCAGGTGCAGCGCGTTCTGGAGGAAATCGGTGCGGCTGACGTACCGCAGATTTTGATCTTCAACAAGCTCGATGCCCTTGAAAAATCACGCTGGCCCCTGCAGTTGAGCGATATGTTTGAAGTCAAAGATGCCTTCTCCGAAGCAACTCGCCGGGTAGAGCGCGTCTTTGTGAGCGCACACACTGGCGACGGCTTGCCGCAGCTCAGGCAATTGCTGTCGGCACATGCTGCCTTGGGCAATTCACTGGATATCCCCGAGACATTTGAGGCCGTAGTGTAGACGGGGTCGCGAATTAGGCACAATATAGAAGTACTGAAAAAAGAGCAAGACCTCATGAACCTGAACCCCGTGCTACAAACCTTGGCCACATGGCCTGCCCGATTGAAACACCGTACCCTTGGCATGTTCAATCTCAACGATAACCGCTGGGGCCGTGATGGTGACAAGCCTGCCGCCGACAAACCTTCTGGCGGCGAAACCAAACCCAACGCCGAGCCTGAAAGTCCAGCACCCGCCCCCGAGCAGCGTCCCCGGCCAAAGGGAAGCAACCAGGGTCCGCCTGATCTGGACGAGTTGTGGCGTGATTTCAACCGCAAGCTCAATGGCCTGTTTGGTGGCAACAAAAATACACGTGGCCGCACGGCGGGCGGCGGTGGCGGTGGCGGCAATAGCCCTGGCGGCGGCTTTCAGCCCGACATGAAAAGTGCGGGCATTGGGGCCGGCCTGATTGCGGCTGTCGCTGTGCTGATCTGGTTGGGCACAGGGTTTTTCATTGTGCAAGAGGGCCAGCAGGCGGTCATTACCCGGTTTGGCGAACTCAAGGGCACGCGCGATGCTGGTTTTAACTGGCGCATGCCTTATCCGATCGAGCGACATGAAACAGTAGCACTGACACAGCTGCGGTCGGTCGAAATCGGCCGGGGTTCTGCCGCTGGTGCGGCTGGGCTCAAGGAATCATCCATGCTGACGCAGGATGAAAACATTGTCGACGTCAAATTCACGATTCAGTACCGTCTCAAGAGTGCGGCTGACTATCTATTTCAAAACCGCAATCCTGATGATGCCGTCAAAAAAGCAGCAGAATCTGCGATTCGAGAGGTTGTGGGCAAGGGCACGATGGACACGGTGCTGAACAAAGACCGCGAATCGATCCAGCGCGATGTGGTCAAAAGCGTACAAACCCAGCTTGACCGCTACAAGACCGGCATCTTGATTCAAACCGTCAACATCCAAAACGTGCAGCCGCCCGAGCCGGTTCAAGCCGCTTTTGACGACGCTCTCAAGGCAGGTCAGGATCGGGATCGACTGAAAAATGAAGGCCAGGCTTATGCCAATGAGGTGGTGCCTCGCGCCAAGGGTACTGCCGCACGTCTGAAAGAAGAAGCTGACGGTTATAAGTCCAACGTGGTGGCGCGCGCCGAGGGTGATTCGCAGCGCTTCAAGTCGGTGTACAACGAGTATCAAAAAGCACCTCAGGTCACCCGTGACCGAATGTACACGGACGCCATGCAGCAAATTTACAGCAGTGTGACCAAGGTCATTGTGGATTCAAAGCAGGGCAGCAACCTGCTGTACCTGCCGCTCGACAAACTGATGCAGGCGGCAGGTACTGCCCCCAGCGCCAGCAGCACTGACATTGCGGTGGTGCCTACAGCGCCAGCCGCCGTAGCCCCACCAGCACCTGCTCCAACAGATACGCGATCGCGCGATAGCTCACGCACCCGTGATCGTGACAACCGCTAAGCCGGAGAACAACAATGAATAAATTCGGATTCGCTATCACCACCACCTTGCTGGTGGCCGTGGCTTTTTTTGCGTCCACTCTTTTTGTGGTTGATCAGCGTCAGTTTGGCGTGCTCTATTCCTTTGGCCAGATCAAGGAAGTCATCACGGAGCCGGGCCTGCGCTTCAAGTTGCCCCAGCCGTTTCAAAACGTGGTGTTTCTTGACCGCCGTGTGCTGACACTGGACAGCCCTGAGACAGGCTCCATTCAAACTGCAGAAAAGAAAAATCTGGTGGTTGACTGGCTGGTCAAGTGGCGCATTGCTGACCCCAAACAATTCATCCGCAACAACTCGGGTGGCACCAGCATTCAAACTGCTGAGGCGCGCCTGACTTCGGTGGTACAGGACGCATTGAACTCTGAAGTGACCAAGCGTACCGTCAAGGACGTGCTGTCGACGGACCGCGACAAAATCATGCAGGGCGTACAGCAGCGCCTGATAGACGACGCTAAAACTTTCGGTATTGAAATCGTTGACGTCCGCATCAAGCGTGTCGACTTCCCGCCGTCTGTTGCTGATTCGGTTTATCAGCGCATGAAGTCCGAACGCCAGCAGGTGGCCAATGAACTGCGTTCGACCGGTAGCGCTGAAGGTGAAAAAATTCGTGCTGATGCTGATCGCCAGCGTGAAGTGCTGATTGCCGACGCCTACCGCGATGCGCAAAAAATCAAGGGTGAGGGTGATGCCAAGGCGGCCGCTCTCTATTCTGAAGCGTTTGGCCGGGATGCCCAGTTTGCCCAGTTCTACCGTAGCCTGGAGGCTTACAAAGCCAGCTTCAACAAGAAAAGCGACGTGATGGTGCTCGACCCCTCGTCAGACTTTTTCAAAGCCATGCGTGGCTCCGGTAGCTCTGGCGGCGCAGCGCCAGCCAAAAAATAAAGGTACGCCATGAACGGCAGCAGCGTCTGGCTGGCACTGGCCATGGTGTTGGTCATTGAAGGGCTGCTGCCTTTTTTGTCGCCCACAAGCTGGCGAAAGGCTTTTGAACAGGCTCTGAAAATGAACGACGGGCAAATCCGGTTTTTCGGGCTTTGCAGTGTCGTTTTGGGAATACTGGCGATTGCTTTTTTAAGCTGACATGGCGCCTGCAAGCTGTTGTGCCAGAAACTGGGGCGTTCGCCCGGTAAAATCCTGTCTTTAACAGCGTTTGAACAATCACATGCCCGCTTGGTCGTCATCATGGCAATTGCCGGATCAAATTGCCGATGTACTGCCCTCCGAGGCGCGTCACATTGAAGAGCTTCGCCGCCTGTGGCTGGACATCGCCCGCAGCTACGGCTACGAGTTGGTCATGCCGCCGCTGCTGGAGCACATCGAATCGCTGCTGACCGGCACCGGTGAAGCACTGGATCTGCAAACCTTCAAACTCGTCGACCAGCTTTCAGGCCGCACACTGGGCCTGCGAGCTGACACCACGCCGCAAGTGGCCCGCATTGACGCACATTTGCTCAACCGCAGCGGCGTGGCGCGATTGTGCTACTGCGGCCCGGTGCTGCACACCCGGGCAGACAAGCCGCATGCCACGCGCGAACCCTTGCAGTTTGGCGCAGAAATTTACGGCCACGCCGGGCCTGAGGCGGACCTGGAGGCGCAGATGCTGGCCCTGCAAGGCTTGAAAGCATCAGGCATCAAAGAGTTGTCTGTTGACATGGCCGACGTACGCATTGTGGCCAGCCTGATGGCGGGCACAGACGTTTCGGCGAAGATACTGAGCCAGATTCATGCCGCACTGGCCGCCAAAGACGCCGCCGAGCTCAAAAGCCTGACAGCCAGTGTGAAAGACATGTCCGCTGCTTCGCGAGAAGGTCTGCAGCATCTGCTCCATCTGTATGGTGATATCAAGGTGCTCGACGAAGCTAAAAAGGCTCTGCAGCCCAATGAATCCATGAGTCAGGCGCTACACAATTTGAAATGGCTGGCGTCGCATGTGGAAGCGCTTGCGACCGTCACGTTTGACCTGGCTGACCTGCGCGGCTACGCCTACTACAGCGGCACACGCTTTGCTATTTATGGCCACGGCGCAGAACTGGCCCGAGGTGGTCGCTATGACGAGGTCGGTGCTGTGTTCGGCCGTAACCGGCCTGCTGCGGGCTTCAGCCTGGACCTGAAAGAACTCGTCAATGTGTTGCCGCCACGCGCACTCAGGGCTGCTGTGCGCGCTCCTTGGGCGGAAGATGCCGACCTGAGTGCCACGATTGCCAAACTGCGTTCAACGGGCGACACCGTGGTCTGCGTGCTGCCAGGTCACGAGCATGAGGTCAATGAATTTGACTGCGACCGCGAGCTTATCCAGTCAAACGGCCAATGGCAGGTTGTAGCACTGGCGCCCTCCGCTTGACCCCCTTTTGAATTCCCCCATTTTTAACAAGCAAGACATGATGATCAAAAAACAAGCCACCACTGCTGGACGCAATGTTGTGGTGGTCGGTACCCAATGGGGCGACGAAGGCAAGGGCAAGCTGGTGGACTGGCTGACCGAATCTGCCCAAGGCGTGGTGCGCTTTCAGGGCGGCCACAACGCAGGTCACACGCTGGTGATCAATGGCGTGAAGACCGCCCTCAATCTGATCCCCAGTGGGATCATGCGCGCAGGTGTCAAGTGCTACATCGGCAATGGCGTGGTGTTGTCCACAACCCATCTGTTCAAGGAGATTGCGCAGCTTGAATCACAAGGTGTTGAGGTTCGGTCGCGCCTGCGCATCAGCGAAGCCTGTCCGCTGATTTTGCCTTTCCATGCCGCACTCGACGCGGCCCGTGAAGCCTTGCGCGAGCAGGGTGGAACTGAAAAAATCGGTACCACCGGCAAAGGCATTGGCCCGGCTTACGAAGACAAGATTGCCCGGCGTGCCCTGCGCGTGCAAGACCTCAAACATCCCGAACGTTTTGCCACCAAGCTGCGTGAGTTGCTCATGCTGCACAACCATGTTCTGACGACTTATCTGAACGCGCCGGCCGTCGACTTTGATGCCACATACGCGGAGGCCATGAGCCATGCAGAGCACCTCTTGCCTATGATGGCCGATGTGTCGCGCGAACTCAACGATGCCAACAAGGCCGGTGCGAATTTGCTGTTTGAAGGCGCGCAGGGCACGTTGCTTGACGTTGACCATGGCACCTACCCTTATGTCACGTCAAGCAACTGCGTGGCGGGCAATGCCGCCGCTGGTTCAGGCGTTGGCCCTGGCATGCTGCATTACATTCTGGGCATCACGAAAGCTTATTGCACGCGGGTCGGCGGAGGGCCTTTCCCGACCGAGCTGGACTGGCAAAAAGAAGGTACTCCTGGCTGGCACATGAGCACGGTGGGCGCCGAGCGCGGCGTGGTCACAGGGCGCTATCGCCGTTGTGGCTGGTTTGATGCAGCGCTATTGAAACGCTCAGCCCAGGTCAATGGTTTGAGCGGTTTGTGCATCACCAAGCTCGATGTTCTGGACGGCATTGACAAACTGCTGCTGTGCACAGGTTACGAGCTGGACGGCGAAGCGATTGATATTTTGCCGATGGGAGCAGACGACATTTCTCGTTGCAAGCCGATTTACGAGACCATGGACGGCTGGACGGATGTCACGGTTGGCATCACTGAGTACAACAAGCTGCCCGTCAACGCGCGTCTGTATTTGCAGCGCATCGAGCAGGTCACAGGCGTGCCGATTGCCATGGTGTCTACCAGCCCCGACCGTGACCACACCATCATGCTGGCCCATCCGTATTTGGCATGACCCCCACGCTTGCCCACGACATGTGGCCCCGGCCTGAAGGGGAATCTGCCCAAGAGCTTGGTTTGTGGACATAACTCAACCCCAAAGCCAATGAATATCTGCAAGAGTAGCTATTAATATAGGAGCATTTAAGTATGTTGACAGAAGACGGCAAACATCTCTACGTCAGCTATGACGAGTACCACAGCCTGATTGAAAAGCTGGCCATCAAAATCCACCAGTCGGGTTGGCAGTTTGACACCATCTTGTGCCTGGCACGCGGCGGCATGCGCCCTGGCGACATCCTGTCACGCATCTTTGACAAGCCGCTGGCCATCATGTCGACCAGCTCTTACCGTGCTGATGCAGGGACCACCCAAGGCGAGTTGGACATCGCCCGCTTCATCACCACGCCCAAAGGCGAAATCGCAGGCAAGGTGCTGCTGGTTGATGATTTGGCCGACACCGGGCACACACTGAACGCGGTGATTCACCAGCTGAAAAACAACTATCGGCCCATCACCGAGCTGCGCAGCGCCGTGATCTGGACCAAAGGCGTGTCCACCTTCCAGTGCGATTATTCGGTCGAACTGTTGCCCACCAACCCGTGGATTCATCAGCCGTTTGAAAGCTATGACTCCCTGACGCCGGCGCAGTTGCTTGCCAAATGGAAGGTGTAGCCCCCACGCTTGCCGTTAATATCTGTGGATGAGCGAAAAATCTTCCCAACTTTCCACCGCACTGGTCCACCACCCCTACAAGCCACCCGCCGGCTTTGAGGCTGTGACGCCCGCCATCCACCGGGCTTCGACCGTCATCTTCCCAAACGTCGCTGCCCTGCGTACCCGCGACTGGAAGCACAAAACCGGCTACACCTACGGCCTGCATGGCACGCCGACAACCTTCTTGCTGGAAGAGCGGATCGCCACGCTGGAAGGTGGCCAATTTTGTACCCTCGTCCCGAGCGGTCTGGCTGCGGTCGTACTGGTGGGTATGGCACTGCTCAGGACGGGCGACGAGCTGTTGATACCTGACAACGCCTATGGCCCCAACAAAGCGTTTGCCACTGGCGAGCTGGCGGCGTGGGGCATCACGCACCGGTTGTATGACCCCATGAACCCGGCAGACCTGGCCAGCAAACTTAGCGCAAAAACGCGCTTGGTGTGGCTGGAGGCGCCTGGCAGCATCACGCTGGAGTTTCCTGATTTGCCGGCGCTGGTCTCCACAGTCAAAGCCCACAGCAACGTGCACCCGCTGGGCATCGTCACCGCACTCGACAACACCTGGGGCGCAGGCATCGCGTTCAATGCCTTCACGCTGGGCGCTGATATTTCTGCCCACGCCCTGACCAAATACCCCAGCGGCGGGGCGGATGTGCTGATGGGCTCGGTGGTCACTCAAAACGAGGCTTTGCATCATCTGCTTCATTTTTGCCACATGCGTCTGGGCTACGGCGTGGCAGGCAACGATGCCGAGCTGGTTTTGCGCGGGCTGAACTCGATGGCGCTGCGCTATGCGGCCCAAGACACCGCTACCCGTGCCGTCGCCAGGTCGATGCAAGACCAGCCTCAGGTCGCTGCCGTGCTTCACCCTGCTTTGCCTGGTTCGCCTGGGCATGAGGCCTTCAAACGTGATTGCACTGCTGCGGCTTGCCTGTTCAGTGTCGTGTTCAAGCCAGAATTCACCCAGATCCAGGTTGACCGCTTTTGCGACAGCCTCAAACTCTTCAAGCTGGGTTACAGCTGGGCAGGGCCCATGAGCTTGTGCGCGCCTTACGATATCCCCGCGCTGCGCAACACCGACTGGCCCCACAAAGGCGGTTTGGTGCGCTTTTCAGTCGGGCTGGAGGCCTCACAAGACCTGCAGGCTGACCTGGCTCAGGCACTCTCAAAAATGTCTTAGGGCGATGCATTACAGTTAGTGCAACATTCAAACGAAAGCAGCCTGTGGCAACTCCCAATTATGGTTACGAAAAGCGTCAAAAAGAGCTTGCCAAAAAGCGTAAAAAAGAAGACAAGCTCAAACGCAAAGCCGAAGGCAAACCTGACGAGCCTGAAGACGGTACCGATGCCGATGGCGATGGCAACACACCGGCTGACGGCGCCCCGCCAGCCGAGCCACAAGCCTGATTTTCGGCATCAAAAAGGCTTGTAGACCAATCAGTACCTGAGCGAGTAGCTACTTTATCGATAGCATTTTCTGAGCCAGTAGCCGCATGGCTTCAACGCTTCGGTTGGCTGGTGCAATACTGGTTCTGGCTGGGTATTGCGCAAAATTGCGCTTCATCGACTGCAAATACACCGGGTCATAGTGATCCACCAGCAACTCGCGGACGACTGATGCGATGTCGCCGACTCTAGCCCGCGTCTGCCAGCCAGTCACCACCTCCTTGCCGCGTGCCTGCGTCAGCGCACCCAGACGGTCGCAGAAAAACTCAACGTCCTTGACGAAAAAATCATAGTCTTCGAGCAGCAGTTCCACCCGCTGATCTTCACTCAAATCCAGCTGCAGGCAAGGCGCAGCGCGCATGGCGGTGATCAGCCCTTCGGGTATCGCGACATTACCGACTTTCTTGCTCTCGCTTTCAATGTAGACGGGCCGTGATGTATCAAAACTTCTTAGCGCTGCCCAAATCAGGCTGTCATAGGCTTTTTGGGTCGGCTGCGGTGTGCCAGGAATCACGCCCAGCACCGATGAACGGTGATTCGCCAGCGCCTCCAGATCAAGCACTTGGGCGCCAAGTGCGGCCAAGGCTTGCAGCAAGCGTGTCTTGCCCGAGCCGGTGGTGCCGCAAATCACCCGGTAGTCAAACTGGCTGGCCAGTTGCGGCAAAGCTTCAACCAGCGCTGCCCTGAAGGCTTTGTAGCCGCCATCGACCAGCGTGACCTTAAAGCCAATCTGGTCAAGAATCAGGGCCAGCGAGCCGCTGCGCTTGCCGCCACGCCAACAGTACACCAGCGGCTGCCAGTCGCGTGGTTTGTCAATCACATCACGCTCCAAGTGGCGTGCGATGTTTTTGGCGACCAGTGCAGCGCCGCGTTTTTTTGCATCAAAGGCGCTGATCTGTTTGTACTCGGTTCCCACCAGCTTGCGCTCTTCGTTGTTCAGGCTGGGCCAGTTGACAGCACCCGGCAAGTGGTCTTCTGCATATTCGCCTTCGCTGCGTGCGTCAATCACGTCCGAGAATTCGTCCAGCCTGTTCAATGCCTCCTGGGCTGACATTTTTACCAGACTCATCGGAGGAGCTTTTTCAATTCAGGCCACACATTTGCAAGCATTTTGGGCTGCGCCTGCTCGTTGGGGTGGATGCGGTCAGCCTGAAACTGGCTGGCGACATCGGGGACATCAGCGACGCCTTTTAAAAAGAATGGTATCAACGCAACGTTTTCAGCCTTTGCCACCTTGGTGAACAGTCCCGAGAAAGTCGCGCCATACGCACCGCCGTAATTGGGAGGTACCTGCATGCCCAGCAGCAGCACTTTGGCACCCACTTTTTTGGCCGCTTGTATCATTGCCGCCAGATTGGCCTCGGTCATGTCAAGCGGCAGGCCGCGCAGCGCATCGTTACCACCCAGCTCAATCACCACCACAGTGGGCTTGTACGCAGTCAGCAGCGCACCCATGCGCGAGCGTCCCCCCGAGGTGGTGTCGCCGCTGATGCTGGCATTGATGACTTTGACGGCTTTCTTGTCAGTGGCCAATTGCTGTTCCAGCAAGGTTACCCAGCCTGTGCCCCGCTTTAAGCCGTATTCAGCACTCAGTGAATCACCGACCACCAAAATGATGTCGGTGCCTACCGCCCGTGCCGGCAGGGCCAGCGTCACCAACGTTGAAAAGGCTAGCAGCGCCAGTATGGCGATTAGACCTTTCGCCGCAAGCTGCAACCATAGCTTGGTAAAGTCATTAAAAGAATGCGAGGCATTCGATTCAAAGTTTTTTAATAGGGTTGTCATGTCTGTTTCTGAAGTTTCTGGCTTGGTTTGCAGCGATTCAATTGTTGCCGTTCAGCATATTTTCAAGTCAGTCAGCGACTCGACAGGCACCTTGACCATTCTGCGCGATATTGATTTTGCTCTTGCCCCACGCGAGACCGCAGCCATTGTCGGCGCATCAGGGTCAGGCAAAAGCACACTGCTGTCCATCATTGCCGGGCTGGATACGCCCACCAGTGGTACGGTGCGCCTGGCGGGCCAGGACATTTTTACGATCAGCGAAGATGACCGGGCCGCACTGCGCGCCCAAAAAGTGGGTTTTGTGTTCCAAAGCTTTCAGTTGATGGGCAACTTGACGGCGCTTGAAAACGTCATGCTGCCGCTGGAATTGTCTGGCACCAAAAACGCCCGCACGCTGGCCACAGAAATGCTCAAGCGCGTTGGCCTGGGCGAACGACTGGCGCATTATCCCAAGGTGCTGTCCGGCGGCGAGCAGCAAAGAGTGGCGCTGGCCCGGGCCTTTGTGGTGCAACCGGCCGTGTTGCTGGCCGATGAACCTACTGGCAGCCTGGACTTTGCAACCGGCGAGACGGTGATGCAACTGATGTTTGAGTTGAACCGCGAGTTAGGCACGACGCTGGTGCTGGTCACGCACGACAAGGCTATTGCCGCGCGCTGCGAGCGGCGGATTGTGATTGAGGCCGGGCAAATCAAGCTCGATTGAGGGGATCAATGTAGCCCCAGCCTAACGTTTTCAAAGGCACGTAGCTATTTTTTAAATAGCAGGCGAGTCAGCTACATCATGCGTCGATAATCAGCGCATGTCCTCTTCTTCCAAAAATCTTTTCGGTTTCCACGCTGTCGGCGTGCGCATCAAAACCGCCCCCAAGTCTGTCTTCGAAGTGTTTTACGACGTTCAGCGGCGTGACCTGCGCATGCGCTCTTTTCTGGATCGGGCGCGTGACAGCGGCATCAAACTGGTCGAATCTGACGGGCTGCGCTTGGCCAAGATGTGCGGCAGCCACGGTCATCAGGGCGTGGTGGCAAGGGTTGATGCGCTGGCGCAAGTCACCTCGCTCGATGAGCTGCTTGAAAACCTGGAGGCCTCGGGCGTTAAAAACCCTTTGCTGCTGGTGCTGGACGGCGTGACCGACCCGCACAACCTGGGGGCTTGTCTGCGGGTGGCCGACGGTGCGGGCGCGCATGCTGTGATCGCCCCCAAAGACCATGCGGCAGGCATCAGTGCCATCGTGTCCAAGGTGGCCAGCGGTGCCGCTGAAACCATGCCTTACTTCATGGTCACCAACCTGGCACGCACGCTGGGCGAGTTGAAAGAGCGCAATATCTGGTGCATAGGCACGTCTGACGATGCCGAGAAAACCATCTATGACGTCGACCTCAAGGGCCCGGTGGCGCTGGTCCTGGGCGCCGAAGGCGAGGGCATGCGCCAGTTGACCCGCAAGACCTGCGACCAGCTGGTCAGCATTCCGATGCTTGGCGCGGTTGAGAGCCTGAACGTGTCCGTGGCCAGCGGCGTTTGTTTGTATGAGGCGCTCAGGCAGCGCCGCCAGGCATAAACAGTTTTAAAAGAGGTAAGCGCCGACGCGCTGCAGCAGGGCTTCGGCCTCTGCATAGCGCCCCAGGCCATGCAGCATTTTGGCCATGGCCATATCGCCCCGTACCACCAGGTCGGTGTTGATGGCGGTGGTGTCAGCAGCGCTCAGGCCAGAGGTGGACTGCACCAGAGTGCGGTACTGGGACGACTTGGCAGGCAAACCTGCAGCGGTGTACAGCAGCGACAGCTCGGTCAGCGCCTTCGCCTTTTCCAAGCCCGCCTTGCTGCCCAGTTGGGCCAGCAGGGCGGCCGTAGCCACATCAAACTGCTCCTGCGTTGCCGCGTCAGACAGCCTGGCAATGTTGCGCAACCAGATGGCGCGTTCCAGCAGGTTGTTGTTTTTGGCGGCCAACGCCAAAGACGCTTCCAGACTTTTGTTGGCCTTGTCGGGCTGGCCGGTTTGCAGCTTGGCCTGGTGGTCTACCGCGTACAGGTTAGCCTGAGCCCAGGCATCAGGTGCTTGTTTGAGCAGGTCTTCTATCTGGGCCGCACCTGCTTTGGCTTTAGACCAAGCGCCGGACTTGGCTCCGGCTGTGGTTTCATGCAAAAACACTTCCGCCGTGGACACCGCCAAATCCCCCAGCACAGCCGAGCCCTGGCCGCTCACCGCCTTCAGTGATTCGGCTGCCATTGACAAAAACTGGCGCGGCACCGCGACAGGTAGCTGTGTGCTGCGGCTCAGAATAGCCGCCACTGCACCTTGCAAACGCGCACGCTCCTGCGCATTGGCGATGGCCTGTGTTTTTGTTTTCAGGTCGTCTGCGGCCTGCCGGGCTTGTGCGCTGTCCATACCCCGCACAGCCCAGGCGTGGGCTTTTAGCTGTGCCGCCTGAAAGGCCACAACAGCTTTCGCATCGGCGGCAGGCTCGATGCTGGCACCCAGTGAACGCAGCACTTCCCTGGCCCGCGCGCCCTGGCCCAGGTCGGCCAGCACAGTGGCAAATTCGGCCGTCAGCACTTGTCGGGTCTGTTTTGGTAAAGCCGCTGGACCTGCCAGGGGCGCTGCTGCGCCGCCCGCACCAGCCGCGCCCCCTGTGCTGGCGCTGCCCCCAGCTTGTGCCTTGCCGGCGTTCGCGCCTCCAGCAGGTGCTGCCCCTGCGAGTGCACGTTCAGCGGTGGTATTGCCCACAGATTTACCCAAAACATTGGCGGCTGCCACAGCCTCTTGTATCGTCAGGCCTTTCGCACCCGTCCTTTTGCCGCCTGCGGCTTGAATCAGCGGGTCATCTATGTCCACGTCGCCTGTCCGCTCGCCGACTGCCGAGGCACCGCCAGATGCTTGCTGTGGGCTCGATGCGCTGATGTTGGCGGCAGCAACCGTGTCTTTTTGGCCCACCCGCTCCGACATGGCACCAATCGTCAAGCCTTTTGTTTCTGCATCCTTCAGGCACGCTGCACTCATGTCGGTGGCCTCAACTGTCTCTTTTTTGCCCCAGGGCAGCGACAACCCTGCAATGGTGACGCCTGTTTCACCCATGTATGCCAAGCCAGCCAGCGCGGCCAGCGCGACACCAATCAAAAAACCTGACTTGCCTTGGATCAGACTGCCCTTGCTCAGGCCGTACTTTTTTTCAAATTCTTGTTTGATCTGCTCGCGTATGGCGGCTTCGACCGACTCACGCGCGCTTTTCTCTGCGTTCATGGCGGCTTGGACCCGTTGTAACTCCATCAACTCATGCTCATGCTCCGTCAGCTTTTTCCTGAGCAGGTAGTCGTCGGTCAGCTTTTCAACAAAAACGCCGCACGAAGGACATTGGCGATTTGCGGGCATCACAGAGCGCTTACCGCAGGCAGGGCAAGTTTCCTTCCCGTCGAAGCTGCCTGACGTGGTGGTTTGAAGCGTTAACACTGGGGTGATGTCAACCAACAGCCCCGCTTTGGAGAATCTGATTTTTTCTTCTTCTGCGAGCTCCAGTGTGATGGCTGAACCGACCTTGGCATGAGGCGAGCTACGCAAGACCTTGATCAGGCGCTCTACCCGGTCGGGCGGCATGCCGGCCTGGGTGGCGGCGAGCTCCTGAATGGTTTGTAGCTTGGCCGTGGATGGCATGGTGACCACCACATCAAAGAGGGGAACGGCGGAATAGATGGTTTCGCTGACGTTGCCTTGCATGGAGATCCCTTATCGATTTCCACGGAATTGTATCTAAGTGTTAATTTTTTTCGGTGTGACCTGCGTTGTCGTCAAACCAGCCCAAACCAGCCCAGCAGGGCACCAGCGCCCAGCAGCCACAACAAATGGATTTTGCTGCGCCAGACGATCAGGGTGGTCAGTGCCGTCAACAGCCAGACCGGCCAGTTGTTCATGCCGCTGCCATTGGCGGCTGTCAGCACCCAGCCGATGGCGATCAGCAACGCCACCACGATCGGCGCCATTCCTTGCTTGAAGGCACGCACGGCCCGCAGCTCGCGGTTGCGGTGGCCCCACTGCGCCGCCAGATAAGTCAACGTGGTACTCGGTATCAACATGCCCAGCATGGCAGTGAAAACGCCGAGCAGGCCCGTCAGCATGCCGCCAGCGTTCAGGCCCACATTCCAGCCCATCAGGGCAATGAAGAGCACATTCGGCCCCGGCGCAGCTTGCGCGATTGCAATGGAGGCATTGAACTGTGCATCGGTCAGCCAGTGCTGCTCGTCCACCAGAAAGCGGTGCATGTCTGATGCGGTGGAGATCGCCCCGCCAATCGCCAGCAAGGACAGCGACAGGTAATGAATAAACAGGGATGCCCAGTCTTGCCAGGCCAGCAGCAGCTGAGGTGCCAGCTCAGGCGCCAGTTGTGACGTTGGGGTCATGGCTCAAGTCTTCGGTAGGCCAGTGTGCAGGCCGCAACGCCCAGCCCCAGCAACACATACGCCAGCGGCCAGCGCAGCAGTGCAATGGCCACAAAGCACAGCACGCCCAGAGCGATGCACAGGGGCCAGCCCAGCACGTTTTTTTGCAGCGCGCCAACCAGCTTTAAACCGGTTGCCGTTATCAAGCCTGCCGCCACGGCCGACATCCCCCGCAGCGCACCCTGCACACCAGGGTGGCCTGCAAACTGTGCATACACCAGCGCCAGCAGCAGCACAATCACCAGTGGCGCGGTCAGCATGCCTGCAAGCGCCGCCATCGCGCCCTTAAAACCAAAGTAACGTGCGCCAATCATCAATGACAGATTCACCACATTCGGTCCTGGCATGATTTGCGCTACCGCCCATTCCTCGACAAATTCTTCCCGCGTCATCCAGCGTTTTTTCTCGACCAGCTCACGCTGGACAACCGTCAGAACACCGCCAAAACCCTGCAAAGCCAGCAGGCTGAAAGATACAAACAGATCGGTCAGTGACTGAGGCTGCGCACGGGGCTCATGTGTTGGAAGGGTCATCGCTGCATTATCTCTGTGGGCTCTGACTTGCCGGTTGCAAGTCAAAAGCAGTAGGGCAGGTTAGAGTTTTTACTGAAGCTACCGCATGAGATTTGAAAATAATCTCAGCACGCTCAAAAATGTTGTCCTGGCCTGGGTACATCGGGATTGACCGAATTCAGCAAGCTGCTGGGAGCCGCCACAGCACAGCCTGCGCCGGGTCAACATCACATTCAAAAGCAAGGTCAAAAGCAAGAACAGTGGTCATGGCTGAAAATAGCAGGTTCAGCCATCCTTTCAGCCACCGGAGTTGCCATGACCACTGCTTTTAAAATTGATTTTGTGTCGGACGTTTCATGCCCTTGGTGCGTCATTGGGCTGAAGGCGCTTGATCAGGCGCTGGCCAACGTCAAGGCCGACATCACAGCCGAGATTCACTTTCAGCCGTTTGAGCTGAACCCTCACATGGCAGATGAAGGCCAGGACATCACCGAGCACATCACTCAGAAGTACGGCATCAGCGCCGAACAGGCCAACGCCAACCGCGAGAACATCCGGCAACGCGGCGCTGAGGTAGGCTTTAAGTTTGCGACGGCCAGCGAGCCGGGTGGCGGTCGCAGCCGCGTCTACAACACCTTTGATGCGCACCGTCTGCTGCATTGGGCGGAAACCGTCAACCTCGCCAAACAAAAGGCCCTGAAGGAAGCGCTGTTCTCAAGCTACTTTACTGACGGGCAAAGCCCTGCGTCGCACGAGGTGTTGTTGCGCTTGGCCGGTCAGGTGGGGCTGGATGAGGTCCAGGCGCAAGCGGTTTTGAGCTCTGACCAATTTGCCGATGCTGTACGGGCGCAAGAACAGTTCTACACCGGGCTGGGCATTCGCTCGGTGCCTGCGGTCATCATCAACGACAGGCATCTGATTTCAGGCGGTCAGCCGGTAGAAGTGTTTGAGCAGGCGTTGCGCCAGATTGCCGCCCAGACAGCCTAAGCGCACCGTCTAGTTATAACAAAAGCAAATAGCAACTTGGCACTACCGCTGCTTGCGGCATGGCCAAAAACCGCGCATAGTTGCGAAATGAAACAAACACTCCGACGCCGTTCTTTCATTCTTGCTGCCCTGGCCATCAGCACATGCGCTCTGCCTGCGTATGCGCAGCCACTGCCTGGTCGCGCCATCAAAATCGTGGTGCCATTTGGCGCTGGCGGTGTAGCTGACTTGACGGCGCGCATCGTGGCGCAAAAAATGTCCGACAACATGGGCCAGCCGGTGGTGATTGAAAACAAACCCGGCGCAGGTGGTGTCGTGGCTGGTGACACGGTGGCCAAGGCTGATGCCGACGGCCACACCCTGCTGCTGATGTCCAACGGTACGGCGGTCAGCGCCGGCCTTTTCAAGGCTCTGCCCTACGATACGGTGAAAGACTTTGCGCCGATTTCAACCCTTGGTTTTTTTGACATCGCTGTGGTTGTGCCGCAAAACTCGCCGTACAAAACACTACCCGAGTTGCTGGCCTTTGCGCGCGCCAATCCTGGCAAGCTGAACATTGGCACCATCAATGTGGGCAGCACGCAGAACCTGTCTGCCGAGTTGTTCAAATCCACGGCCAATATTCAGGCGCAAATTGTGCCGTTCAATGGCACACCGGCTGTCATCACGGCTTTGCGCGGTGGGCAGATTGATGCAGCGGTCGAAATTTTGAGCCCGATGCTGCCGCAAATCAATGCCAACGCTATTTCAGCCCTGGCGGTCTTCGGCGACAAGCGCTCGGTCGTGCTCAAGGACGTGCCGACTGCTGCGCAAAGCGGGCTGGCCAATTTCAGCGCCGCATCATGGAATGCGCTGGCCGCACCTGCCAAAACACCCAAAGACGTCGTGGCCCGGCTGAACCGGGAGGTCAAAGCCGCATTGGATTCTCCTGACGTTAAAAAGCGACTGCTGGACTTGAACATTGACGCCATATCCAGCACGCCAGAGCAACTGGCCAATTTGCTGAATGCCGAAATTCGCCGCTGGTCTGAAGTGATCGTGCGGGCCAAAATCCCGACCCAATAAATTCAAGACAGGTCTTGGCATGCAGTTCTCATCCATTGGCCTGATCGGCTTCGGCGAAGTCGGAAAAACCTTCAGTGCAGGGCTTAAAGCGCCCTCGGGCGTAGCCCGTATGAGCGCCTGGGACCTGAAGTTCGTTCACCCTGATTTGAAGTATGTTGAGCTTGCCCATGCCGAGCAAGCGGGGGTGCAGGCCTGCCTGTCCATGCAGGCGCTGTGCGGTGCCAGTGAGCTGGTCATTTCAGCCGTCACCGCATCCAGCACGCTGGCGGTCGCGCAAGACGCTGCCCAGCATCTGAAGGCAGGCAGTGTGTTTCTTGACTTGAACTCCGCCTCGCCCGGTACCAAGCAGCAATGCGCAGCTTTGATTGAACAGCGTGGCGCTCATTATGTTGAAGCGGGCGTCATGACATCGGTGCCGCCCTACGGCATCAAAACGCCCATGTTGCTGGGCGGCCCGCAAGCCGCCGCACTGGCCCCTTTGCTTGTCAGCTGGGGCATGGACGCCAAAGCCGTCAGCGACAAACTTGGCGTGGCCAGCGCCATCAAAATGTGCCGCAGCGTGATGATCAAGGGCTTGGAGGCGCTGGTGATTGAAAGCTACACCACCGCCAGAGCCTACGGCGTAGAAGACCATGTGTTGCCGTCGCTGGCAGAAACTTTCCCCAGCATCGACTGGGCGCAAACCGGCACCTACTTTTTCAGGCGTGTCGTGCAGCACGGCCAGCGCCGCGCCGAGGAAATGCGCGAAGCCGCCAATACCGTCAAAGAAGCAGGCTTTGAGCCTGTGATGACCGCTGCCATTGCCGATAAACAGCAGTGGGTGGCCAGCCAGGCCAGCTCGGGTGTGTTTGAAGGCGTGGGCAAGGCCCCGCGCTGGCAGGACTACGCCGATCAGTTGGTCGAAGCGTCCAAAAAAGACTGACCAGGCCTGTCATCAGGTTTTTTAATCGGCTTTTAAACCAAGCAATGGATAAAAGCGATACCAGCTATTTTTTAATAACCTTTAAAAAAGCCTATGTCTGCTGGCTTGGTCAGAAGTCAACCCCAACCAGCAGATCCCATCCCGTTCAAGGCCGCAGATAGCCATGCGCAAACAAGTCATTGGACATGACTTGTTTGCAGCTTATGCTTTCACAAGCAGCGCTTCAATCTTTCCGCCCTTGGCGAGATAGTCCGCAATCCACAGAGGTCGTTTACCTCTGCCAGTCCAAGTGTTTTCACCATGACGATATTTGATCGCGACGGGTGCTTTTTGGGGTTTGGTTTCTGTTGAAGTTGTTGAATTTCCAAAGCCCAGTTCTTTACCTGTAATGCCAAACTGTTTTATTTTCGACTTGATGTCTTTAATGATGGGCGCTTTCTTCTTTTCAGCCAAGTCTTTGGCTTTGGATTGAAGTTCAGAAATTTGCTTATATAGCTGTTCAAGATCGTCCACTGTCGTTTCCTTCATAGTTAAGGATTAATAAACTTTCAAACATTAGTTTATCATTTTTTCACAAAGGTTTGAATGTCGAATCGTAAATGCTTGTATGGCTATTACGATCTTTGGTTTTTGTTAATTTGAAAAATCTCAAAATTTTTATCTAATTTTTTATCGATTTGATAGTTAATATAAAAAATTAGCATAACCATTAAATGTCACAGTGAGGATTACTTTGTAACGCTGACAAGAGCTGGTGCCAGGTATTTAGTCGCTCGATTCTTTGGGTAGGCAGTTCGTGAACGGGTTACCAGAACCTGATCCCCCCACTGCAATAAAAAAAACCATCTGATTTCTCAAGCAGGCTCTTTTTACGCCTATTATTTACCCCCGTAACCCATCGTTTGCGGCAGCCACAGCACGATTTGAGGGAAAAACGTGATCGCCAGCAAGAGCAGCAGAAGCATGACCAGAAACGGCCAGCCTTCTTTCATCATCTCGCCAATCGGAATGCCAGTCAGTGCCTTGGTCACAAACAGCAGCATGCCAAAAGGTGGGTGAATCAGGCCAATCATCATGTTCAGCACCACCAGCACGCCAAAATGCACCAAGTCCACGCCCAGCAGCTTGGCCGCAGGCAGCAGCATGGGCACAAACACCAGCAGCAGCACTGACACATCTAAAAAGCAGCCGAGCACCAGAAACATCAGATTGACCAGCAGCAAGAACTTGATCTGACTCAAATGCATGCTGTCTACCCACTGCGCCATCGCCTGCGGCACGCCTTCAGATGTAAAAGCGTAGTTCAAAATAAACGAGCCCGCCAAAATGAGCGTGATCACCGCGCTGCCGCGAGTCGACTCCATCACCACGCCCCAAAAGCTGCGCCAGCTCAAGGCCCGGTACACCACGCCTGCCAAAATCAAAGCATGCAGCGCAGCCACCGCAGCCGCTTCAGTCGGCGTGAAGGCGCCTGAATAGATACCGCCCAAAAGCACCATCGGCATCGACAGCGGCAGCGCACCGCGGTAAATGATGGCCGGCCAGTCACGCAGCGGTATGGCGTCTTCACGCGGCATGTTGCGTTTGACGGCCATAAAGTGCACGACGATCATCATCAGCGCTGCCATCAAAAAACCCGGCACCACACCACCCAAAAACAGCGCCCCGACCGATGCACCCGACACCATGGCGTAAATCACCATCGGGATCGACGGCGGAATGATCGGCCCCAGTGTGGCACTGGCCACCACCACCGCACCGGCAAAGCCGCGCGAGTATTCAGGCTTTTTCAGCATCTGCTTGATGGTGACCAAACCCGGCCCGGCGGCATCGGCAATGGCGCTGCCGCTCATGCCTGAAAAAATCACGCTGACCAGAATGTCGACCTGCGCCAGCCCGCCGCGCATGCGGCCCACCAGAATGCGGCAGAAGTCAAAAATGCGCTCGCTGACGGTGCCCGCATTCATGATGTTGGCCGCAAACACAAACAGCGGCACCGCCAGCAGCACGTAGCTGTTGTAAAGGCCGTTGCCAATTTGCTCAGCCACCAGACCCAGGTCTTGCCGCTTGACCAGCAGGTAGGCGATGCCGGACGCGATCATGGAAAAGCCAATCGGCATGCGTAGCAGCATGGCGCTGACGAGCACCAACACCAGCACGGTGAGTGCGGTGCTCACAGTTGCAACTCCGTATCCAGGCCTTCGCCCTTGATGACCCGCCAAATGGCCCAGACCGAGCGGACCACCAGCGCCACCAGCAAAAACACAAACGGCAAAAACACCCACATGAAAGGCAAGCCCAGAACCGGCGTGCCTTCACGCTTCATGAAGTACACATAGTCCCAGGTGGCTGGAACAGCGCACAGAGCCAGGCCGCCAATCAGCAAATGGCCAACCATCTGCATGGCGTGGCGGGTGCGTGGCCCAGCGCTGTTCCACAGCAGGTCAAACGCCACGTGTTCACGTTCGGGCACCATAAAGGCGGCGGCCCACAAAATAATCCATACATACAAAATTACCGCCAGCTCGTCGGTCCAGGCCAGCGGCTTGTTCAAGCCAAAGCGCGCCATGACCTGAATCACGAAGACGATAAACAAGGTCAAAAACAGGCCCCCGCCAATCGCGTTAGCGGTTTTTTTAAACCACATCGGTATTTACTTTGTTGAGTTGATGCGCTCTAGCAAACCTTTGGGCCACACCTTGGCGTAGTCGGAGTTCAAGTACGCCGTTTGCACCGTTTTGCGAAACGCCTCCACATCCGGCGTGCTCACTTGCAGGCCTTGCTGTTTGAAGTAGTCCACCGACTGGGCTTCTTCCTTGATGCGGTTATCGTTGTTGTAAGCGGTGGCAGCATCGGCAGCGACTTTTACTTTTTGGCGCTGCGCCGGGGTCATGCTGCCCAATGCTTTGTTAGATATCGCAATGAACAGGCTGTCGACCAGATGGCTGGTCAGCACGATCTGTTTGGTCACTTCATAAAACTTGGCGGCACGTACCGTGGGCAGGGGGTTGTCTTGGCCGTCGATCGTGCCGGTTTTCAGGCCCAGGTACACCTCACCAAAGGCCAGCGGTGTGGGTGTCACACCCAAGGCTTCGCCCAAAAACAGCCATTCCTTGCTGCCGGGCATACGCAGCTTCACACCTTTCAGGTCGGCCGGCGTTCTGACATTGCGCACCTCCCGTAAATTGACCTGGCGCGTGCCCAGATAGGCGGTGGCCAGAGGCGTGATGTCCATTTTTTCAGTCACGGTCTTGAACATGTCGGTGCCGATGGGGCCGTTGAACACCTTTTGCTGGTGCGCCGGGTCACGCACGATGTAGCCGGCCGTGAACACTGAAAACTCAGGCACCAGCTTGGCAATGTCAAAGGCTGAAATGGTCGTCAGCTCCAGGTTGCCTCGTGCCATGGCGGCGGGCTCTGCACCCTGTTTGAAGAGCGAGGCATTCAAGTTGATCTGCACGTCAAACTCACCCGGCGCGCTTTTGTCCAAGGTGTCTTTGAAGACAGTCCACATTTTGGCGTGCCAGTCGTCCGGCACGGCCGGGGTTGATATGCGCAGCAACATTTTGGATTGTGCAAAGGCTGCCGGCAAGGCGCTGGTCAAGAGAGTTGCTGCACCAGCGGCCAGCATGCCACGGCGGGCGGTCGATGTTCTTGGTGTTGTCATGTCTGTCTCCTGAGTTGTTGTTGCGGGCAATTATCATGGAAGCTTACTTTGCCATCCGGTACCCCGGTACTTGAACCTATGCGAATTTTGCAAGCCAACTACAACGACGCTTTGCACGCCCATGCCATCGTGGCGCTGCTGGACGCCTATGCGCAAGACCCGGCGGGCGGTGGCGCGCCACTCAGTGATTTTGCCAAAGCGAATCTGGTGCGAGAGCTGGCCAAGCGGCCGCAAGCTTTCAGCGTGCTGGCCTTTGACGGTAGTGCGCCGCTCGGTCTGGTCAACTGTATCGAGGGTTTTTCAACCTTTGCCTGCAAGCCGCTGGTCCATGTCCACGATGTGGTGGTGCTGGCCAGCCACCGCGGCCAGAGGGTGGGCGAGCAAATGCTGGCACTTGCCGAGCAAATCGCGGCTCAACGCGGCGCTTGCAAACTGACGCTAGAAGTCCTCAGCGGCAACCGCAGCGCCATCAGGCTGTACGAACGTATTGGCTTCGCGGCTTACCAACTCGACCCGGCTATGGGCAGTGCTATGTTTTTACAGAAGTGGCTTGCCTAGGCTGCGGTTGATCAGCACACCCACCACTGCCCCAACACACTGCGCCGCTACAAACCCTAACGCACTGCCCGGCGCAATGCCTGCAAAGCTGTCGCTGAACATGCGGCCCATCACAGCAGCCGGGTTGGCAAACGAGGTACTGGACGTGAACCAGTAGGCCGCGCCGATGTAGCAGGCCACCAGGCCTGCAGCCTTGCCAGCAGGGGCGCGCAGCACGACCAGAATCAAGCCAGCCGTTGCAATGATCTCACCCAGCCACTGCCCCGAGCCACCCCGTGCTTTGCTGCTGAACTGCAACACGCTCAGGTCAAACATGGCGTTGGCCAGCCATGCGCCAGCGATTGCCCCCAACAACTGAAATGCTATAAAAAGAGAAGCTACTTGCCCAGGATTTTGATGGCCTGCAGCCTCTTTCGATGTCCTGGAAAGCACCATCAGCGTCACCAGCGGGTTAAAGTGCGCGCCACTCACGGGCCCCAGCAGCTCGATCAACACATACAGCGCAAACACGGTGGCCAGCGTGTTCGCCAGCAATGCCACGCCGTTGTTGCCGCCAGACAGGTTCACGGCCATGATGCCCGAGCCAATCACCGCGCAGAGCAGGGCGGCGGTGCCGACAAACTCTGCGAACAACTGGTTTTTTAAAGGCGGCTGGCTCATGGTGTCAAGACTTGGCCAGATGGCGTGCGGTGGTTTCCAGCATCAAACGGCTGACGCTGGCCTCTGGCAGATTGACCAGCAGTTCCAGTCTGCGGCGCAGCGCGTACAGCGTTTGCCTGAAAGCTTCGCGTTTATGGGCGTCGTCGCCATCGCCGGCTGACGGGTCTTCATAGCCCCAATGTGCGGTGGCGGGCTGGCCCGGCCAGTAGGGGCAGACTTCGCCTGCGGCGTTGTCGCAAACCGTGATCACCAGGTTCATCACCGGAGCGTCGGATTTGGCAAACTCGTCCCAGCTTTTGCTGTGCAGGCCGTCTGTGGTGATGCCCGCAGACTTCAAAACCTCAATCCCAATCGGGTTGGGCTGCTGGTTGTCGCGGGGGCTGCTGCCGGCCGAATAGGCTTTGAAGCGACCTTTGCCGATGTGGTTTAACAGCGCCTCAGCCAAGATGCTGCGGGCTGAGTTGTGGGTGCATAAAAACAGCACATTGATGGGTTGGATTGACATGGTGGTTTCTCGGTTGGTTTTAAGTTGCTATTTATTCAGGAGCTGCTTGCCCAAGTAATCATTGGCCTGGAGCCCTAAAATATCGATAAAAGAGGCTAAAAAGGCCTTTTTAGCAGTCTAGACATTCGGCCAGGCTGCTGACCTCACACGGCTGCCCCTGGCAGCAATGCGCCGTCAGATATCCGAGCAGGGCGGTCATGTGGTCAAAGCTGGCGCGGTAAATCAGGTTGCGGCCACGCGCCTCGGCGCTCACCAGGCCTGAATGTGAGAGTTCTTTCACATGAAACGACAAGGCACTGGGCGCTACGGCCAGTTGCTCAGCCATCACCCCTGGTGTCAACCCGCTTGGGCCAGCCGCCACCAGCGCCCGAAAAGCGCGCAGCCGCTGGGCTTGCGCCAGGGCAGCCAGAGCTTTGACGGCGCTTGCCTCGTCCATGTCGTCCATCTGCTTAGTGGTTTGTTCAATTGTTTCCATAGTTCAAATATAATTGAAGTATTGAATTAAAACAAGACGCCTCCTATTTTTTATGCAACTTCCCAACCTTGACCCAGCGCTTTTCAATGTCCCGGCGCTGCCTGGCGCGGCCCAGCCCAGCCACCCGCCGCCCAGCCCACCCCGCATCCTGCTGCTTTACGGCTCGGTGCGCGAACGCTCGTACAGCCGCTTGGCCAGCGAAGAAGCCGCCCGACTGCTCGAGGCGATGGGTTGCGAAACCAAAACCTTCAACCCCAGCGGCCTGCCCCTGCCAGACGACGCACCCGACACCCACCCCAAAGTCGCCGAGCTGCGCGCCCTGGCCGAATGGGCCGAAGGCATGGTCTGGACATCGCCCGAGCGCCACGGTGCCATGACCGGCATCATGAAATCGCAAATCGACTGGATACCGCTGGCACTCGGCGCGGTGCGGCCCACGCAGGGCAAAACCCTGGCGCTGATGCAAGTCAGCGGCGGCAGCCAGTCGTTCAACGCCGTCAATCAAATGCGTATTTTGGGTCGCTGGATGCGCATGCTCACCATCCCCAACCAGTCGTCCATTGCCAAAGCGTTTTTAGAGTTCGACGAAGCAGGGCGAATGAAGCCGTCCGCCTATTACGACCGGGTGGTAGACGTGATGGAAGAGCTGGTCAAGTTCACCCTGCTCACGCGGGGTTCATCAAGCTGGCTGACAGACCGCTACAGCGAGCGCAAAGAAAGTGCTGAGGCCTTGTCAAAACGCGTGAATCAAAAAAGTATCTGATGCGGCTGCTGCAAATGGCACCCAATGAACGGGTCGTGACGGTCGCCAAATTGGGCTCGGCCGTCACCATTGCCTACGCTTCGACGTATTACATCGTGGCTATTTTGGCCAAGGACATGGCTCAAAGTCTGGGCCTTGCCGCTTCGACCGTGTTTTTGGCTTTTTCGGTGGCTTTGCTGGTGTCGGCTGCATTGGGGCCGATCGCAGGACGGTTTGTAGACCACTACGGCGGGCGCCTAGTGTTGTCTTGCAATAGCCTTGTTTTTGCAGCCGGGCTGGCGGCTTTGTCGGCAGTGCAGGGGCCGGTTGGTCTGTTTGCCGCTTGGATGCTGATAGGCGTGGCGATGTCCGCAGGCTTTTATGAGGGCGCATTTTCAGCCTTGGTCAGGATGTATGGCGCCACGGCACGCTCGGCCATTACCGGCATCACGCTGATTGCCGGCTTTGCCAGCACCATCGGCTGGCCACTGACCACTTGGCTTAACCTGGAGTTCGGTTGGCGCGGTGCCTGCCTGGCATGGGCGGCGATTCATCTGCTGATAGCCTTGCCCTTGAACCTGTTGTTGCCGTCTGCAAACAAAGTGCAAAAAGTCGATGCCGCAGTGCCTGCCAGCACGGCAGTGGCTAGTCAGCTACCGGCCCAGGCTATGCCGCCGTCCACATCATGGCTGCTGGCCTTTGTTTTTGGTGCGACCTGGTTCACCAGCACCGCCATGGCAGCGCATCTGCCCGAGCTGCTGCAGGCCAACGGTGTGGGTCTGGCCAGCGCGATTGCCTTTGCATCACTGGTTGGCCCAGCGCAGGTGGCAGGCCGGCTGCTTGAATACAGCCTGCTGCGCAACATCAGCGCCCTGGTGTCTGCCCGCATCGCATCCACCGCCCACGCCATCGGCGCGCTTTTGTTTTTGGCCCTGGGCGTGCCAGCAGGTGTTGTTTTTACCGTCTTGCATGGCGCCGGCAACGGCGTGATGACGATTGCCAATGGCACGCTGCCTCTGCTGTTTTTCGGCCCCGGCGGCTATGGCGCCCGGCAAGGCAAGCTGATGATGCCCGCACGCTTTGCCCAGGCGCTGGCACCCTATGTTTTTGGCTTGGCGATAGAGCGCTTTGGCGCATCCGCGCTGTGGTTTTCAATTGCCTTGGGCTTGGCTGCGTTTGCGGCCCTGCTGGCGTTGCGGCACAGGTAAATTGCAGTGGGCAGTGCGCGTGGCTGACGAGCGGATCGCGTGAAGCCTACCTGCAACTCAGTCGCTGCGGCTTCAGGCCCCTGCTAAAGGTGCCGCATTGAGCTTAGCCTTGGTGTGGCTGGGGTATAAATCAGATTTCAAGTTCTTGGCGGTTTCATGTAAACGGTCAGCCTTCTTAGGAAACAACACACCAAACGCGTCGGCATCATCGGCTTGGGCATCATGGGCAGCATCATCGCTCGCGCCCTGCTGCAAGCGGGGCATGAGGTGGTGGGTTATGACCCAATGCCTGCGGCTCGCGCGCGCCTGCGCCGCAGTGGGGGGCGGGTTCTAGCCTCTGGCACGGAGGTGGCCCAGCAGGCCGATGCGCTGATCTGCTCTTTGCCCAGCACCGCAGCGCTAAACGCTGTGGTGGCTGAGCTTCAGCAGGCGGGTCGCCCCAAGGCAGGGCAGACCGTGATCGAGACCAGTACCTTGCCGTTGGCCGACAAGCTCGCAGCGGCAGCCGCGTTGCGCAAACAGGGGCGGCAGATGGTCGATGCGCCTATCAGTGGTACGGCCGTGCCCGCACCGCAGCAAAACTGGATCATTTACTTGAGCGGCTCGCTAGCTGCTTGCCGCGAGGCAGCGGCGCTGGCGCAAGCGTTCACGCTGCAAGCGCCACGCGTAGGCGCCCTGGGTGCGGGCACCAAGCTCAAACTTGCTGCCAACCACCTCGTGGCCATTTACAACGTGGCTTATGCCGAGATGGTGACTTTGTGCCGCCGTATGGATCTTGATCCGGCTGTGGCGCTGGCGCAGATGGGCCACAGCCCCTACATCGGCACGGGCGCGATGCGGCTGCGCGTGCCGATGATGATTGAGCGCAACTATGAGCCAGCCAGCATGAAGATCGCGCTGTGGCAAAAAGACATGCAGATCATCAGCGAGATGGCGCGCTCGGTGCATTGCCCCACCCCGCTGCTGGACACCTGCCACTCCATTTACACGGCTGCGATGGCCTTGGGTTTTGGCCAGGCAGACACTGCCGCCACAGCCGAAGTGCTGGCGCGGATGACGGGAGATAAAGCATGAGCCGAGCGAGTTCGCACTCAGCAGCTTCAATCCGCCCTAGTTCTTGCCTGTCACACCGCGGGTCGGCAAAAATGCCAATGTTATGAATCCTTGTTGATCGAGGACATATCAATGACATACCGAAATCGTACGTTGCCGCTTTCGATTTTGTCGCAGGCACTGTTGATATCGTCAATTTTGATGAGCTCCACATCTGGGCCGATCGCGTGCTTTGCACAAAAGTCCAAAATTTCCTGCGTGTCGGCAATGCTTCCAATGAGCGAGCCCGTCACACGCTTGCGGTGAGCGGCCAGTTCCATGTTGTTCACAGATGCCATGGCCTCCAGGGCGCCGCACAGCACAATCGTGCAGTCACGTTTTAGCAAAAGAATAAAGGGGTTGATGTCATGCTTTTGCGGGATGGTTGAGAGGATGAAGTCGAAACTTGACTTGAGTGTTTTTAACGCCAATCATCCGGATGTCCCTGGGTGAGATAGCAAGATTGCGTTCCATGATCAATGCACGGGGCGCCAGAAAACTAGATTTGCAGGAAGTTTTCGATGCCTAGGATCGGTGAATCATCCCGGGTTTGTGGAGGGCATTTAACAATCGGAGTCAGACTCCAATGAACTTCAAGCTGCTATGAATTCAGAAGCTTTTCACCCAAGTTTTCATAGGTCCGGAGGTCTAAAAGATGCCTGAAAACAAGTCAAAAATAGCTTCACAGGGCTTCCAGCGGGGCAAATACCGTCTTGCGACAGCTTTTAAAGGTCAAAAACTGCCATTTCCAGGTGCAAAAAGTGGCTTTAGGCCAATAAATACCGAGGTAACCAGCTATTAAAGAAATAGCATTCCGAAAGACTAGATACGCCGCGCCAGCGCCACTGCCGCACTGGACCCGCTTCCGACCAGCTTGCACCAGGCGCGCAGCAGCCTGCCGGGCGGCTGGGCTTGCAGCGCCAAGGCTTCGTCGCGGTGTTCGCATTCGTCTTGCTGGCATTCCCGCAGCAGTTTGAGCAGTTCGGCGTGCTCCGGCTGATTTTGCAGCTTGTCGATCTGGTGCTGGTAGTGCTGGTCAACAAAGGTTTCAACCGCTGCAATGGTGGCATACACGGCGCGGGGGCCAAACAGGGCGGGCAGGGCACCGGTGGCAAAGCCAGCCACGCGCCAGCCGGGCAGCAGGCGGCTGCGCTGGGGCCACGGCAAAACGGCGTTGATGTTGTCCAGGTGGACTTGCTCGGTTTTCAAATGGCGCTGGGCAAATTCGCGCACCCCTGCGTTGCCTGAGACAGCCAGCAGGCCACGGTAGATCCAAACCGCACCGGTTTCTCCGGCCTGGTCTGACCGCAAGTCGCCTGCCAGCGCTTTTGAAACGCGAGGCGCTTCAAAAGCCTTGGCGATGCCCTGCATTTGCGGCCTGATACGCAAAAACGCGCGATACACCACCTCCAGAAGAGGGGTGGCGCCAGGCAGGCGGGCCGCAAACGCCAGGTAGCGCCAGCCTGGCAGCGTAGCCCACAGCGCCACAAAAGCCGCCGCGCCACTGAGCACCTGACCATCACCCAGCTGCACATGAAAGCGCGCCAGATAGTCGCTGCGCACGCCGCCAAGTGGCAGTGCTGAGTCAGCCCGGCTGATGTCTGAAAACGTCAGTGTCTGGCCAGCATCGACCGGCTGAAGGTCTTGGTAAACAGCGATTTCGCGGCGGCACAGGGGGCAGGCGCCGTCGTACAAGACTGTCAGATTGGCGGTCAGGGTGGGGCAGCTGTCTTGGGTCAATTTAGGCATGCGAGGATGTTGCCAGAGCGGCGGCTGGCTTGCAGGGGACGCAGCGCATTCACGGCAAATCCATGCGGGCAAGCCGAGTGCATCGCGACCCTGTCCTGTCACGTAACTGCCACTTAACTGACACAAGCACGTCACCCCGTACTTTCAAAATACAGGCATGCAAAAAGTCGAACAAGCCATACCAAGTCTGAATTTCAACCAGCAGTGCCTGCGCATTTTGCGCTGCACCGCCATGGCATTGGCCAGCAGCCCGGGTGGCTTGCGCTTCCAGCCGGGAGCGCGACCCTGGCTGGAGGGACTTCAAAGCATTCGCCCCATGCTCCCGAGCGTTGGCAAATGACCTCCCACCAGCAGCCCCGACCTCGGGGCTTTTTTACGGCAAATTTTGAACATTGAACCGACAGCGATAAACCCAAGGAGCCCGCGATGAAAGAACTGCCCAACCCCACCTTTGCCCTGTCCCCCGTGGCGATGCCGCAAGTTATGCGGGGGTCACTTTGTCCAAGCGGTCAAACTGTCGTTTCCGATGTTGTTCAAAGGCCTGCCGTGGGCAAAATCTCGGTCAGCTGGGCCCGGCATCAAGACGAGGTCCGGGCGGCGCAGCGCCTGAGATACCAGATTTTTGCAGTTGAAATGGGGGCCACATTACCCGTGACTGTGCCCGGCCATGATATTGATTTGTTTGACGACTACTGCGAGCACCTTCTGGTGCGTGACGAGGCCAGTGGGAATGTGATTGGCACCTACCGCGTCTTGACGCCTACCCAGGCCAAGCGTGCGGGCAGCACCTACAGCGACACCGAGTTTGACCTGACGCGCTTGCGCAGCCTGCGTGAGCGGATGGTTGAGCTGGGCCGCAGCTGCGTGCATGCAGACCACCGCTCGGGGGGCGTCATCTTGGCGTTGTGGGGTGCGCTGGCTGAATTTATGGCGCGCAACCAGCTAGACACCATGATTGGCTGCGCCAGCATCCCGATGCAAACTCCTGGCGCGAACAGCGGCCAGGCGGCGGCCAGCATCTGGCGGCAAGTCAAGCAGACGCATTTGGCACCGATTGACTATCACGTTACGCCGCGCCTGGCGCTGCCGGTCGACAAGCTCGACGACTCACTGAACATTGAGCCGCCCGCGCTGATTCGCGGCTACTTGCGCTTGGGTGCCAAGGTGCTCGGCGCTCCGGCCTGGGACCCTGACTTTAATTCTGCCGACCTGCCGATGATGATGCGCATTGCCGATCTGCCGCCGCGCTATCTGAAGCACTTCACGGCGCAACCTTCCCGCAAACCTGTGGTTGTGTGATGCGTACGATGTTTGACGCTTTGGGTTCCATGGGCAGTGCCAAAGATAAAGATGCCCAGGAGCCGCACGACCACGACGATGATTCGCTGCGCAAACGTTATCGCACGGTTTTTATCTCTGACCTGCACTTGGGCACGCCTGGCTGCCAGGCCAACGAGCTGCTGGATTTTTTAAAAGCCCACCCCAGCGACAACCTGTACCTGGTCGGCGACATCATTGATGGCTGGCAATTGCGTCGCAAATGGTATTGGCCACAGGCCCACAACGACGTGGTTCAAAAGCTGCTCAAGCGTGCACGCAAGGGCTGCCGGGTGGTGTTCATTCCGGGTAATCATGATGAGTTTGCACGTGAATTTATCGGCCTGCGTTTTGGCGATATCGAGGTGATGGAAGAGGCGGTACACACCACTGCAGATGGGCGTCAGTTGTGGGTCATTCACGGCGACTACTTTGATGCTGTGGTGCAATGCGCCAAGTGGCTGGCCATTGTGGGGGACAATCTCTATGGATTCACGCTCAAGTTGAATCGCTACCTGAACAGCTTGCGCACCCGCCTGGGCTTGCCGTATTGGTCACTGTCGGCGTACCTGAAGCAAAGGGTCAAAACCGCACTTAACTACGTGACTAGTTTCGAAGTGGCGGTGGCCAACGAGGCGCGCCGGCGCGGTCACCAGGGCGTGGTGTGCGGACATATCCACCGCGCCGAGATGCGCGATATAGACGGTGTGCTGTATTGCAACGATGGCGACTGGGTGGAAAGCCGAACCGCGTTGGTTGAACACTTTGATGGCACGCTGGAATTGCTGCACTGGGCCCCGTCGCATGAGGCGCAAGGCCGTGCACAAATGGGCAACACCGTTACCGCTTGATGGCACTCCACGGAAGTCAGTTAACATGAAAATTGCACTCATCACTGACGCATGGCTACCGCAGGTCAATGGCGTTGTCACCACGCTGGTCGAGCTGGTGCGCGAACTGGAGGTGTTGGGTCACAACATTGAAGTGATACACCCCGGCCTGTTCAAAACCCGGCCCTGCCCCGGCTATGCGGGCATTGACCTGGCTGTGTCACCCAAACGGGTGCTGACAGAAAAGCTTGATGCATTTGCACCCGAGGCGATTCATATTGCCACTGAGGGGCCGCTGGGCTGGGCTGCGCGCAGCTACTGCACCAAACGAGCGCTCCGGTTTACCACCGCATTTCACACCAAATTCCCTGAAATTTTGCAGGCCGCACTGAAGATTCCATTGTCATGGGGCTATGCGCTGTTCAGGTATTTTCACAAGCCATCAGCGGGGGTAATGGTGCCCACCAACGGTGTAATGCGCATGCTGTCCCAGCGCGGCTTTAAAAACCTGCGGGGCTGGACGCACGGTGTTGATACCGAACTCTTTGCTTACCAGCCGCAACCCAGGTTGTATCCACCAATGGGCACGCTGGTCCGGCCTGTGTCGCTGTTTGTAGGTCGTGTGTCCTATGAAAAAAACATTGATGCTTTTTTGAATCTTGACATACCGGGCACCAAGGTGGTTTGCGGCGTGGGGCCGCTAGAGGCATCACTCAAGCAGCGCTACCCGCAGGTGCGCTGGATGGGCGTGCTGCCCCGGCAGGAGCTGGCCAAGGTGTATTCAGCTACCGATGTGTTTGTGTTTCCCAGCCGGTCTGAAACTTTTGGCCTGGTGATGTTGGAAGCGATGGCGACTGGCACACCGGTAGCTGCCTACCCGGTCGACGGGCCGCTGGAGGTGCTGTGCAAGGCTGGTGGGACGGATGATGGCGTGCATCATGGCGGTGTTCTGCATGCTGACTTGCAGCAGGCTTGTTATCAGGCGCTGGCCGTACCGCGCCACGAAGCCCGATTGCGTGCGCTTGATTTCAGCTGGTCGCAAGCGGCTCAGTTGTTTGAAGGGTTTCTGGTCAGCGCCCATCCGCACAAGGCAAGTAACATAGGG
>CAMARI010000005.1 GCA_945860515.1 Polaromonas sp. YR568 | reverse complement strand
TTTTGTGGTTAGACCCCTTTCACCCGCTCGCGCCGACTGAGCAGGCGCAGCTGGCGCAGGCCGGTCTATTGGTTGGCGTGGTTCGCACAATGGATGAGCTGCAAGCCGAACTGGCGCAAGAGCGCGCTGCGGTACTGGTATTGGGACTGGGCAGCGATGTCTCGTTGCTGGTTGACAGCCTGCAGCTGATGGAGGAGGCGTCAAGCCTGCCGGTCATTTGCCGGGTGGACCGACGCCACCTGGAGCTGGCGGTCAGCGCGATCCGGCACGGCGCCTGCCATGTTTTGGCCGCAGACGACTGGACTGCCAAAAACTGGGAGTCAGCCCTGAGTTGCGCCACCAGCGGCAGCCTGCCCACCGACACCAAGAGCACCGAGCCCGCGCGCCATGCCAAGTTGGCAAGCGCCCCTGCCGCCCGGGCCGAGCCTGAAGCCGCCGTGCGCAGTGTGGTGTATGTGGACCCGGTCAGCCGCAATTTGCTGGCGTTGGCCCAAAGAGTGGCCCAAGCCAATGTGACGGTATTGGTAGAGGGCCCCACGGGCTCTGGCAAAGAAGTGTTGGCGCGGGTGTTGCACGAATCATCGCCCGCTGCTGCTGGCCCTTTTATTGGCCTGAACTGCGCCGCCATGCCCGAGCACATGATTGAGGACATGTTGTTTGGACACGAAAAGGGCGCCTTCACGGGCGCGCTCAAAGAGCACCGGGGCTTGTTTGAGCAGGCTCAGGGTGGAACCTTGTTTTTAGACGAAATTGCCGAGCTGGCCCTGCCCTTGCAGGCCAAGCTGCTGCGGGTATTGCAAGAACGCAGCCTGACCCGACTGGGCGGCGAACGCAGCATTGCGCTGTCGCTGCGGGTGATCGCCGCCACCAACAAAGACTTGCGTCAGGCCATCACGCGGCGCGAGTTTCGCGAAGATTTGTACTTCCGGCTGAGCACTTTCAAGTTGCGTATTCCAGCGCTGACCGAGCGCAAGGGCGACATCTTCCCGCTGGTGTCACGGCTGTTGGCGCGCTATCAGCCGAGCGGCGTCAGCCCTGCCTCAGGTTGGCAGGTCAGTGCCGCCGCGCAGGCCCAGCTGCTGGCTTATGCCTGGCCGGGCAATGTGCGCGAGCTGGAAAACGTGGTGCAACGCGCCATGGTGCTGTGCTCTGACCAGAAAATTGACACCCAGCACCTGATGTTTGACGACACCGGCGAGCTACAGCTGGGCGCCGGGTCGGTGGCCTCTGGCTGGGCCGAACTGCTGCCAAGCCCGCTAGCAACTGCCTACAGCCCAGAGCTGTCGGTACCAAGCGACGAAGCACTGAGCTCCAGCAAACCGCTGCAAGCCGCCGTCAAGCACAACGAGCAGCATTTGATACGAACCGCCCTTGAAAGCTCTGACAGCCGGATCGAAGCGGCTCACAAGCTTGGCATCAGTCCGCGCACCCTGCGCTACAAACTGGCCCGTTTGCGCGACACCCATTCTGCGTCCGCTCTCAGTTTAGAAACCCTTAGCCATTAAACCGCCCTGTCAGGAAAGCCACCATGATTGAATCAGCCACCTCTGCCAGCAGCATAGCCGCCATGCTCAAGACTTTGCAATCCCACGCGGCGCAAGCCAGTGGCCAGGGGCAAGGCGCGGCAGCCGGCGTCGCAGCCCCCGCAACCGATTTTTCTGACCTGATCCGTCAGGCCATTGGTCAAACCAATCAGGCTCAACTCAATTCGCAAGAGACCACCCAGGCCTTCGAGCGCGGCGAAACCGTTCCCCTGACGGATGTCGTGCTCAAGATGCAAAAAGCGTCACTGTCTTTTGAGGCCACCTTGCAAGTCAGAAACAAGGTGCTAAAGGCCTATGAAGACGTCATGAACATGCCTGTTTAAGACCCTCGCTGGCAAACGACCACCCCTACCGCGCTGAAAGATCCTGCTCATGGCAACTGCTACCGCACAAGCTGAAACGTTTTTACCCGCCACCGCCGACGCTGGCAGCCAGATGGTACGCAGCGGCGTGGCCGACAGGCGCGCAGCTGGTGGCGGCCAGGCGCCAGACCAGACCGGCCTGACCACGCGGTACAACGGCAGCAACCCGATGGCTTCAGCTGACCAGGGTCTGTTCGGGCCCATCAGGCAAGTGATGGCGCAACCCACCGTCAAAAAAGCGTTGCCCCTGATGTTGGTGGCGCTGGCACTGCTGAGCTTCGCACTGGTCTATTCTTTGATCAATGCACCGAGCTACCGCCCGGTGGTCACGGGTGTTACCGAGGGCGACCAGCAAGCCGTGCTGGAGGCCTTGAAGGCCGGTGAGTTCAAACCCTTGATCGACGCGGGTAGTGGCCAAATCACCGTGCCGAGCAGCCGCTACCATGAAGCGCGGATCTTTTTAGCGTCCAAGGGCTTGCCAAAAACCGCAGCGGGAAGTTTGGACACATTCAAAGACCAGTCGTCCTTGACCAGCAGTCAGTTTATGGAACAGGCGCGCTACAACGCTGTCATGGAACAAGAACTGGCGCGCAGCATTCTGAAAATCGATTCGATTCAAAGCGCCCGTGTCCATTTGGCGACCACCAAACCGTCGGTGTTTGTGCGTGACCGCACGCCGCCCAAAGCGTCAGTTGTGGTGACGCCGCACATCGGGCGCAGTGTCAGCCCCACGCAAGTCCAGGCCATCGTCCATTTGGTCGCCTCCAGCGTGCCCTCGCTGACGCCGGACAACGTGGTGGTGGTGGACAACGTTGGCAAGTTGATGACGGACGCTGAGTCTGACCGTTCCATGGGTATGAATGCGGGCCAGACCAAGCACAAACAAGCCATGGAGGAGTTGTATCGCCAGCGCGTGATTCAGATCCTGTCGCCTATCGTGGGCGAAGGCAATGTGCGCTCACAAGTCAATCTGGCGCTGGACTTCAGCCAGACTGAAATCACAGTAGAAGACTTTGACAACCAGGGCAAGGGAAGCAAAACCCGCTCAGAAACCAAGAGCGAAGACCGAAGCAGCGCCAAAGATGCCGGCGGCGTTCCGGGCGCCTTGTCTAACACCGCCCCGACTGCGCCAGTCGCCACCACCAGCACCAGCGCGACGACAGCCGGCGCAGCAGCCGATGATCGCTCCTCGGTGGCAAGTCGCAGCACCCTCAATTACGAAATAGACCGCTCGGTACGCCACACCAAGAGCGCCACCGGTAACGTCCAGCGCATGAGCGTGGCGGTGGTGATCAACGAACGCGCGCCCACAGCGCAGCCAAAAAACGACAAAGGCGAAGCGCAGCCCGCCAAACCCAACCCGTTTAGCACTGAAGAGGTCGCGCGCATGCAGGAGTTGGTTCGCGGCGTGGTCGGCTTTGACGAAACCCGCAAAGACGTGGTGAGTGTGATCCAGGCCAAATTTGAAGTTGAAGCGCCTGTCGACCTGTCGGTTGCCTGGCACAAAGACGAGGCGGTGATGGCCAATATCAAAAGCGGGTTTCTGGGTCTGCTGTTTGTGGCATTCTTGCTGCTTGTGGTGAGCCCAGTGATCAAGCACATGATGAAACGCGACAAAGAAGCGGCCGAAGCCGCAGCCACCTCCTTGCAACTGGCCAACGCAGCAGCCCTGGGGCTTGAAAACGCCGCCGACGGTGAGGAGGATGCGCCCAAGGAACTCTCTGCGTCAGAAACGCTGGAAGACATGAAGGCAAAAATGAAACAGAAGAAATCCAATATTTCAGCCGAAATGCTTGACACTGCGAATACTTACGACGACAAGGTCGCGCTGATTCGAATGATCGTTTCCGACGATTCAGCACGGGTCGCCAGCGTGCTGAAGAACATGATCCGGCCAGGCTGAGGCGGCCTGGGAAGACAACAAGATGGCAACACAAGCAACACCCGCTACCCCTCCCAGCAGCGAACCGAATGACTCGCTCAATGAGGTCCTGCGCAAAGAGCTCGACGGATTGACCGGCACCCAGCGCGCTGCGGTGTTGATGCTGCTGTTGGGTGAAGAGCAGGCCTCCGACATCATTCGTTTCCTCAATCCCAAGGAAGTCCAGGCGCTGGGCATGGCGATGGTGCAGGTGGCCGAGCTGTCGCAAGAAGCCGTCAATAGCGTGCTGAATGATTTTCTGGCAACCATCAAACGCCAGACCAGTTTGGGCTTGGGAAGTTCAGACTATGTCGAAAAGGTCTTCAAGCGCGCTTTGGGCGAGGACAAGGCTGCCTCTGTGCTGGGCCGCATCAACCCTGGCGCCGCCAGCAAGGGATTGGAGATTTTGAGCTGGATGGACGCGCGCTCGATTGCCGACATGATCCAGGCAGAACATCCCCAGATGGTGGCCATTATTTTGTCAGTTCTCGACAATGGGGTAGCCGCTGAAGTTCTCAATTTTCTCCCGCCTGAGTCCCGCGCCGAGGTGATGCAACGCGTCGCCAGTCTGGAGACCGTCCAGCCTTCGGCCATGGAGGAGCTGGAAGGCATCATGAAAAAACAGTTCTCCAGCAACTCCTCAGCCAAGTCCTCGAGCTTCGGCGGAATCAAGGCTGCGGCCAATATTTTGAATCTGACCAAAACAGCACTGGAGACCGCGGTGATGGGCGGGCTGCGCACGCTGGACCCGGAGCTGATGCAGAAGATTCAAGACAATATGTTCACCTTTGAGAACCTCGTCACGGTCGATAACAAGGGCATCCAGGTCATCATGCGCAATGTTGACCCTGACCTGATGATGGTGGCTCTGAAGGGCGGCAGCGACGATGTCAAAGAAAAATTCTTCAGCAATATGTCTGAACGCGCCCGGGGCATGTTCAAAGACGACATGGAGGCCAAGGGTCCGATGCGTTTGTCGGATGTCGAAGAAGCTCAAAAAATCATCATGCGAACGGCGCGCAAGCTGGCCGATGCGGGCGATCTCGTCTTAGGGGGCGGGGCAGACTATGTCTGATGCGCAGAGCGCCCCGCCAGGGGCCGCTGCGCGACCCGCTAGACCGCGTCCAGCCCGGGTCTGGCAGGCGCACGATTTGCTGCAACCCCAGCTTGCAGCAAGTAAATTTGAGGCAAACGCCTGGAACGCCAACCGTGCTACTTTGTTTGACGCCACGGACTTTTCGCGTTTGACCGACGAAAACGAGCCCGACCCGGCGCTTGCCCCAAGCGACAGCAGCCCGGACGCTACCCAGGCCGGGCCGGACATGAACGCCGCTGCCGCCCTTTCAGACCCGCTGGCCGCTGCCACGGCAGAAGCTGTGGCGCAGGCCCACCTTGAGGGTCATGCACAGGGGGTTGCAGAAACCCGCGCGGCGATGCAAGCTGAAATGGAACAGGCGCTCGAAACCCGCTTGGCCAGCGACCAGTCCCTGTTGGCGTCGATTCAGGCAGCCCTGGCGGTGCTACAGCAAAGCCCCAACATTTATTTTGAGCCACTCAAACGTCTGGCCTTGCATTTGGCCGAACAACTGGTGTCGGCCGAGCTGAATCTGGATGGCCATGCGATTGAACGCTTGGTGCAGGCCTGTATCGATGAACTGTCCGCCAGCGATAAGTCGGTGATTCAGGTAGAACTGCATCCCAACGACCTGGCTGCCTGGGAAGACTTGCGCCAGCGCAATGGCATCAAAGGCGCGGCAGGCTTGCAACTTCAGGCCAATGACGCGCTGGCCCAGGGCAGTGTCCGTGCCAGCGCCAATCACACACAGGTCGAAGATTTGATCGCCGATCGACTCGCTGGCCTGGCCACTGAGCTGGGGCTGAATGTGCAGCGTTGGCGCGACAACTCGGCGTTCAATCCCGACCGCGAAGCCAGCAAGCGAGCGACACCGACACAGCAGCCGCAACAACAGCAGCCCCCACATCACGTACCGCTGGATTCGACGCCAGCGCTGACCGATGCCAGTTCCAACCCGCTGGACAGCCTGGTGGCTGTCCCGAGCGACAAAGCTGTTCTTGAGGTTAAGCCCGATGTCTGACTTTGAGTCGGTTGTCGACCAAGCCATCAGCACGCTTGAACTGCCGCGGCAGCGACCCGTTCGCAGCGGCACCTTGGTCCGCCTGGTGGGCCTGCGCCTGGAGGCGCGCGGCATCATGGCGCCCATCGGCGCCTTGTGCGACGTACGGGCACAAGACGGCAGCCGGATCGATGCGGAGGTGGTCGGGTTTTCTGACCAAACCCTGTACCTGATGCCGCTTTCCGAACCCACCGGTATTGCACCGGGCGCCGCGGTACGGGTGCGCAGTTACAGCGGTCATGCCCAGTTGGGCGATGCACTGTTGGGGCGGGTGATTGATGCCCAAGGCGAACCGCTGGACGGAAAACCAAAACCTCTTTACAGCACCCAAGTGGGCCTGCTGGGCTTGCCGATTAACCCGATGGACCGCGGCCCGATTGACCGCATCCTGGACGTTGGCGTCAAGGCCATCAACGGTCTTTTGACCCTCGGTCGGGGTCAGCGCGTGGGCCTGGTTGCCGGTTCAGGGGTTGGCAAAAGTGAGCTGCTCGGGATGATCACGCGATTTACCAAGGCCGACATCGTCGTGATTGGCCTGATTGGCGAGCGCGGCCGCGAAGTCCAGGCCTTCATCAACGAGACGCTGGGGCCTGATGGCCTGGCCAAATCCGTGGTGATTGCCGCGCCGGCCAATGTCTCTCCGGTATTGCGCCTGAAAGCGGCCAGTCTGTCGCATGTGGTGGCGGAATACTTTCGAGACCAGGGCAAAGATGTGCTGCTGCTGGTCGACAGCTTGACCCGGGTGGCACACGCGCAGCGCGAAATCGGCCTGGCCATTGGCGAACCCCCGACGTCCAAGGGCTATCCGCCGTCGGTATTTGCGTTGTTACCCAAGTTGATTGAACGCGCTGGCGTCGGGCGGCATGGCCACGGCTCCATCACGGCGATTTATACCGTGCTGGCCGAAGGCGACGACGCCAATGACCCGGTTGTCGACATCGCCCGGGCCTCGCTCGATGGCCAGGTCATGCTGTCACGCCAGCTCGCCGATGCGGCCCATTACCCGGCCATTGAGCTCAATGGATCGATCTCGCGGGTGATGCAAAACCTGCTTTCGCCAACAGAACTGAAAATGGCCAATCGCTTTCGACGCCTCTGGTCGCTGTACCAGCAAAATGTGGATTTGATCCAGGTCGGGGCCTACCAGGCGGGCAGCAACGTTGACATTGACGAGGCCATCGAGCTGCGCGAGACGATGGAAACCTTTCTGCGTCAGGACCGGCTGTCAGGTGTAGACGAGGCCAAGACCCGGACTGACTTGCGCATCATGATGGAACTCTAAGGATCACCCCATGAAAGTTCGTAGCTGCTGGGCAGTGCTGGAAAACAGAGTGGAGAAACGCCTGGCGCAGCTTCAGGCTGATACCGGACAAGCGCTGCGGGTGCGCGAGTCGCTGCTCGGTAGCCGGCAACGGCTGGCCCAAATGCTGCAGGAGTACCAGGCGCAAACCGTCGGCCCAAGCAGCTCTACCGGCATGTCGGCCGCCCTCAACCACCGTCAGTTCATGACGCGGTTGGTACTCCTACGCGAACGTGTGGAACAGGACCTGGCGACAGCCAGCAGCCACTTGGCCAGCCTGAAGGAACGCACCCGCAGGGCTCAGGAAGATCTCCTCAAAATGCAGTCACTGAAAGAAAGCGATCTCAAAGCGGTACAAAAATACCATCAGCTGCGTGAACAGGCAGGCATGGACGCGCTGGGCGTGATGCAGTTCAACCAATCAAAGGCCGCATGAACCGCACCGGCGGCCTGCTTTGGCATTGGCGCGCATGGCAGCGGCAAAGCCAATGGCAGGGTGCATGTGACGACATCGGCCAATGGCTGGATCAAGTCCAGCCCGTCCGCCAAGAGCTGCTGATCATTGGCGCGAGTGCCGGCTGGATGATGCCAGTCCGGTGGCTGCAGGGCTTTAAAAAAATCACCACCTTTGATATTGACAGCTGGGCCGCACCCCTTTTTCGATGGCGTCATGGTCGCCAGTTGCAAGCCTCAGGAACCGAGTTGACGTGCTGCACCAGCGATGCTTTGACGCCGCTTGACGCGGTTTTGCGTGCGCACCCGAAAGCGGCCGTTCTGTTTGACAACGTGCTGGGGCAACTGCGCTTTCAGCAGCCCTCGATCGACCTGGCCAGCGCGCAGATCGACAAAATAAGCCGCAGCATGCGCGCGCGGGAATGGGGCAGCGTGCACGACGCCTATTCGGGACCGGTCTACCCCGCAAGGCCGGCCGCTGGCGCACCGCGCGGCCATCCCAGCGTACGGGTCGCGCACCCCAGCCCAGCCCAAAACCCGGAAATTGCCCAATTCAGCGCCCAGTTCAATGCCCGGGGTGAGTGGCTTGACCACCTGACAGCGAACCTTTTCCCGCGCGGCACACCCGTCCACCACATTGCCTGGCCTTACGCCCCCAACTACAGCCACTGGTTGCAAGCAGGATGGATTGCCCCATGACAACCGACATGAAACGGTCTGGCACTGAGTTAAGACAAGGCGATCGATCGTGACTCAAGTTTTGACAATTCCATCCGATTCCCGTAAGTTAAGCTTGGCAGCTATCGGTTCACGTGTTGCGGCAAGTCGCCTTGTACTAACCAGTCTTGTGTAAAAACATCATGAAAAGAACACTTATTGAAGTCTTTTTAGCTCTGGCACTTGTCGGTGCTGGTGTTTTTGGTTGGCTGAACTGGCAACAAAATCAAAAAAGTTCGAGCCAGCTGAAAGTCTTGCAAACCGCTGCGGATGAGGCCGCCAAATCGCTCCAGGCCTCGGGCGAGTCGGTCAAAGCTGCTGAAGAAAAAGCCGTGGCGCTGCAACAACAACTAACGCCTATGGAGGCCCAGCTGCAGGAACTGGCGGCGGTCAAAGCGGGCTTGACCAGCGGAGCCACCTTGGCCGACTTGCAAGCGGCCTACAAAACAAAAAAGAAATTATCTGACGAGCAACAAGTCGGCTTGGCGGCTGTGCTGCTGCTGACCAAAGGCAGCAATGACCCCGCCACACTAGAAGCCTTTCGCGCCACGCTTAAAACATCGGATTTAGGAAACCGAAAAAATACCATTTGTGCGGCTCAAATGGCTTTGATCGCCGGGGGCGAGAAAGTCGATTTATTGCCTGAATGCAAGGCCCCGCCTGCGGCTGCCGAAGGCAAGGAGTCAAAAGCCGAGCCAGCCGAAAAAGGTGGCGCCGACGCCAAGGCTGAATCGACCGACAAAGCCGGGAAAGCCGACAAGTCCGACAAAAAAGCTGGCCTTCAATCTAAAACAAAATGGGGCTACGACGGGCTCATGGGGCCAGAGCGCTGGGGCACGGAGTTCCCGACCTGCGCCAAGGGCAAATCGCAAGCACCCTTGGACATTCAGGGGCCTTTTGTCAAGGCACGCACCAGTGTTAGCGCGGACTACAAGGAAGGTCCGCTCAAAATCATCAACAACGGACACACCATTCAGGTTAACGTGAACCCTGGCAGCAAATTGCGAGTTGACAGCGTACCGCATGAGCTGCTTCAGTTCCACTTTCATCGCCCGAGCGAAGAAAAAATCAATAGGGTTCCGATGGCCATGGTGATCCATTTTGTTCACAAAAACGCGGCCGGCAAACTGGCGGTGCTGGGTGTGTTGCTCAAAGAAGGCAACGAAAACCCGGCCATAAAAACGCTTTGGGACAATCTGCCGACGGAGCAAGACGCTGAGTCCAGCCCTGAAGGCATCAAATTTAACCCCGCTAGCCTGCTGCCCCGTGAATTCGAGTTTTACAGCTATGAGGGCTCGCTCACCACCCCGCCTTGCACCGAGAGCGTCAGCTTCTTTATTCTGCGGACGCCAGTCAACGTGTCAAGCGCTCAAGTCACCGCATTTCCGTTCAAGAACAACGCACGCCCGGTGCAGCCCCGCAATGGCCGGGAAATCGTGATGAACTGATGGCTTTCAAACTGTGCACGCCACCCCACTACCGGAACGACCATGAGTAAAAACTGGACTGCCATCTTGTCGACCGCTTTATTGACGACTTCAGCGTTGGGGGCGCTGGGCTGGGTTGCCAACACACAAGGCTGGATTCATATCGCCACGCCCCAAGTGGCTGACCGCGACAAGGAACTTGACAGCCAGCTGCCGAAATTAGGCAAAACGCCGGTGAGTTTTTTTTGTGAAGTGACCGTTTCGACGCCGAAAGCCGAGCTGCGGTCTGAGCCAAAGGTGCACTCTGAATATCTGGTTGCCGGACTTGATCTCGAGGGGAAAACGGGCTGGTATCAAGGTGAGTACTCGATCTCGGAATCGCGCAAGGGTGCGCTGCGGATGGAAGGCTCGAAAGCCTTTGTCAGCCGCCCCGCCATGTTCGAACGGTTTGGAAAAATGATCACTCAGGAAGAGTTCAGCCTGGACTTGAAGAATGGTGCATTTGTACAGACCCTGACTTTCAACGATGGCACGCAGCGCCACATGATCAAGGGCGTTTGCGCCAAATACATCAAAGCGCCTTTTTAATAATCGGCGATTCACTGCCTACGGATGCTTTAACTTTTTTTCCCTTGCCACGAAGGATTCACCATGGAAACTGTAGCCGAACCCAAACCAGAGGCACCACCAGCGGTGCCGCCGCCAGCTTTCTTTACCGTCTACGACGGCATGTTTTTAGTTCTCATTGCCGTGGTGCTCGGTCTTGTCACTTGGCTGGGCATTTTTTCCCGTCAGGAAGCATTAAAGACTGAAACCGCCAAAGCCAACGGTGAAGCTTGGGTGGCTTGGTTCAAGGACGAGAGCAAGAAGCGCTTTGAAGCCAACTACGCTTTCCCGGCCTGTGCCGGTGGTGACACGGCTAAAGCCGAAAATGCTGCACCAGCACTGCCTGCTGCAGCCGGATTGCCCGAGGCCAAAGCCAGTGCGACCGCAGCGCCAGTTGCGGCCGCATCGGCAGCCGGCACCTGGGGCGGCTGCCTGGAGCAATTGATGCTAAGCAGCAGTTTAAAAAACCAAAACAACGCTTTTACCGGGAAGCCACCTCGGCTGATTGAAACCTGTGCGGCTTCAAACATCAAATTAGCCGGTGATATCGACATTGACAAATCGATCGCAACGCCGGCCGGGTCCGCCGTTGCGTTTGTCAAATCAAATTTGACACCGACCGATTCGATCAAAGAAAAGCTGCAGCTCACTATCACCGTGTGTGACAAGGGCGGCTATCCGATCAAAATTTCTGACGTTGAATTCTGAGGTGCCCCATGAAAAGCGAAAAAGCCATCTCCATCGAAGAGTTAAATGTCGCCGACATCGTGGACGACCAACCCGAGGCCCAAATCTCTAGCGATTTGCCGCTGCGCAAATGGCTACACGCCTGGCTGCTAGACCCGAACATTCCCGGCAACCACCAAAAAGGATTTGATCGCTGGATCGGCATCCTGATTGTGGTGAATCTGTTTGCCCTGGTGTTTGAGCACGTTCCGGCGGTTTATGAAGCCAATAAACAATTTTTTCACTATTTCGATATTTTTTCTGTGGGGGTCTTTACCCTGGAGTATTTGCTGCGACTGTACTTGGCGCCAGAAGATGAGGAGTTCAAAAACAAGTCAAATCCGCGCGCAAGCTATGTCAGCAGTCCCTTTGCCATCATCGATTTTTTGGCAGTCGCGCCGTTTTATCTGCAGGCTTTCATCCCCATCGATCTGCGGGTGCTGAGGTTTCTTAGGTTGCTGAGAATTTTGAAGTTGTTTCGGGTACTGATACCTGCTTACCAGGAGTTTGTTCTGCTCAACCAGGGTCGAAGCTTTCGTCAAAGAGTGCATGCACTGATGTTTGTCAGCCCTTTTGGTGGAAAGTTACACGACTTTTTTCACACCTTCATCGGTATTTGGGTATTGATTTCGGTGTTTGCCGTGGTGATGGAGTCGGTGCACAGCGTCTCCTACATCCTGCATCTCGAATTCGTGATTTTGGACGCTGTCGCAGTCGCTATCTTCACGATTGAATATTGCATGCGACTTTACTGCTGCGTGGAGGAGCCGCGCTTTAACCGTGCTGTGACTGGCCGCATCAAACAAGCCAAACAAATGTCGTCGGTGATTGATTTGCTGGCGATTCTCCCGTTCTTTTTGGAAGTTCTTTTGCACCACCTGATCGACTTGCGTTTTCTGCGCGTGTTCCGGCTGGTGCGATTGCTCAAACTGACCCGGGACAATGGTGCAAGCGCCACCTTGGGGCGTGTGATCAAGCGGGAATGGCCGATCATCGCCGCCGCTGGCTTCATCATGATGCTGCTGGTGGTGCTGACCGCCTCACTGGGCTACTTGTTTGAGCATGAGGCGCAGCCAGAAAAATTTGACAACATTCCCAACTCGATTTACTGGGCGGTGATCACGCTCGCATCGGTGGGCTATGGCGATATCTCGCCCGTCACCACAGCCGGTCGCGTGATGACCATTGTCTTGGCTTTGATTGGTATTGGTATCTTTGCCATTCCCGCGGCGCTGTTGTCTTCGGCCTTCAGCGATGAACTGGTGAAAGAGCGGGTTGCATTGAAAACCAAAATCCACGACATCTTGTTCGATGGAATGATTGATCCGGAAGAAATGGTCTTTATCCGCACCGAATCCAAACGCCTGCATTTGGATGTGAGCGAAATCAACACGCTGATAAAGCAAGTGCAAAAAGAGCTTGAAGACAAAACCAACTTCAGTGCCATGCCGATTCATACGATTGCTGGCAACCCGGAACACGCCGTTGAACATTTCAAATCATTGCTGAGCACGATCAGGCAATTGACACTGCTCACTGACCCTGTTATGTTCGAAAAAGTAGCTGTCTCCAAGGACAGACTTTCTGCCAGCGAGTGGGCCTTGTGGCAGCAAATCCAAGGCAAATCTTAAACGCGTATCAGCAAGGTAAAAAAATGGAAGCCCAGGAAACATCGGAATTGATTGAACACCAGGGCGGTGACAAATCAAAAAACCGTACCGCATTGACCATCTCGGTTTTTGCCATGGTGCTGGCGATGGCCAGCTTGGGGGGATCCAACGCGATGAAAGAGGCCACCCACCAGAACATTTTGGCAGCCAACACTTATTCTTTCTACCAAGCCAAAGCCATACGCCAAACCAGCGTGAAAATTGCGGCAACCGATCTGGAAATTCAGCTGTTGAGTGCCGTGGCTATGCCGGCCAGCACCAGAGAAGTGATTCAGAAAAGAATCGATGACTACAAAAAAACCAGTGACCGCTACGAGTCAGAGCCGGATACCAAAGAGGGGAAAAAAGAATTGCTCATGCGTGCCAAAGAACATGAAAAAATCCGGGACTACGCGATGCGACAAGACCCTTGGTTTGATTACGCCGAAGGCATGCTTCAAATCGCGATTGTCTTGCTCTCCGTCTCAATTTTAGGCAGCATACCGACACTCTATGTGGTGGGCACTTTGCTTGGAATCTTCGGCACTGTCTCGACAGTGAATGGGTTTTTCCTGCTGTTTTAACCGCCTGCCACCGACACCCTTTCTCCAGCGCTGAACTGGACATGAAAACATCAAGCAGCACGGCCCGTCTGCTCGGCTGGCCTCTGTCGGCTTTGGTCGTCTGGGCATTGGCCTGGTTTTTTTACAGCTTCTTGTTGCGCCAAAGCTGGACGCCAGAACGCGCCATGCTGCTGTCTTCGCTGGCGGGCGTGGTTGCTGGCGCTGTGGCCTGGAGGCTCGGACACTCCAAAGCCAGATTGTTTGCGTTGGTGCTGGGTTTCCCGGTTTCTTTGTGGCTGTCGGGTTCCGCCAGCATGGCGCCTTGGGTCTGGCTGTTGACCCTGGCGCTGGGATTGCTCATCTACCCGATCCACGCGTGGCGCGATGCACCGGTTTTCCCAACACCCTTGCAAGCCTTGCGAGCGCTGCCCGGCCACGCGCCCTTGCCTTCCAATGCCCGGATCCTCGACGCTGGCTGTGGTGCTGGCGACGGCCTCAAGGCCTTGCGGCTTGCCTACCCCAAAGCGCGTTGGGTCGGCATTGAATTTAGCCGGCCTTTGTGCTGGATAGCCACGCTGCGTTGCCCGTGGGCGAAGGTGATGCATGGCGACATGTGGCTGGCCGACTGGAGCACTTATGACATGGTGTATGTGTTTCAGCGGCCCGAGACCATGGCGAGGGCGCAAGCCAAGGCGCAAATCGAGCTGAAACCCGGCGCTTGGCTGGTCAGTCTGGAATTTGTCGCCTCGGCACTGCAGCCCGACGCCGTGTTTGATGCCAGCCCTGATCGCCCAGTATGGCTGTATCGAGCGCCATTCAAAGCGGCCAAAAGCTGATCACCACCGTTTTGAGGCCTCATTACCCAGCTCATGCTCGCGCACCACGCTGCTGGGCTGCGAGAAATTGGACAATGGCCTAACGCCAACTTCAGCTTCAGGCTGTTTTTTCTGTTTTTCACCTATCATTTAGGCATTTAGACTAATGAATACGTAGGGAAGCAGCTCCCAAATAAGTAGCAACTTGAGTGCCACTTCAAATCACCATGAAGCGTAAATTTCAGAATTACGCTTCATTTTTGAAGCGTATTGCCCTAAAATACGCTTCATTATGTGGATATGGCAAGCCAAAAAATGGCCCAATTTTGAGTTTGACGCGCAGGCTTTGCAGCCTGCCGTAACAAGCGCGCGCATTGCGCAGGGCCGCATGCTGGGCATGGCCAGTCAGTTGCAACTGGTTGACCTGGCAGACTTGACGATCGAGGGTCTGGCATTTGAGGCACTGGCCACAGCGCAAATTGAAGGTGAGATGTTGCACCCGCAGTCGGTGCGCCAGTCGGCAGCGCGGCGGCTGGGCTTGGCTACCGCTGCCAAAACCACTACAAAAGCCGCCATACCCAGCGCCAAGCCAGCGCGCAAGAACTTCAAAATTGACAACGCTGCCCCACTGCGTGAAGAAGCCACACTGGACGTGATTCAGGCGGCCGTCAGCCAGTACCAGCAGCCGCTGAGTGAAGCGCAGTTACTTGGCTGGCACGCGTCTTTGTTCCCTGGGCGAATGAATCGGTTTACTGTTGGTGTGTACCGCAGCCACGATGAGCCGATGCAGATCGTCACGCCGCAGCTTGGTAAAAACGACATCATTCACTACGAAGCGCTGCCATCCAAAGACGTAGCCGCGCACATGCAGCAACTGGTGGCGTGGTTTAACAGCAGCCAGGGCCAGATAGACGGCATTGCCAGAGCAGCCGTCGCGCACCTGTGGCTGGAGGCCATTCACCCGTTTGAAGACGGCAACGGCCGCATAGGCCGGGCGCTAAGTGACCTGGCACTGGCACAAGACGCGCAAAGCAGCCAGCACCTGTTCAGCCTGTCACACCAGTTGCTGGCGCACCGCAGCGACTACTACGACCAACTGCAAGCCGCTACAAGCAAAGGCAACCTGAATGTGACAGCTTGGGTGCAATGGTTTATACAGCGCCTGCAAGGCGCATGTGAGCACAGCATTCAGCAAATGCAAGGCGCTGTAAGCAAAACACGCATTTGGCAGCAGGTGCGAAGTATTCACCCTGGCATCAGCGCGGGGCAGCAAAAGGTGCTGGCCAAGCTGCTTGATACGAAAGAGGCTTTTAGCGATGGCATTAGCACCGAGAAATACGTTGCCATCACTGGTTTGTCGCGCGCTACCGCTTATCGAGAGTTAACGGTGCTAGTTAGCTTGGGACTGCTGCTGAAGTCTGGGCAGGGGCGAGGGACGCGTTATGGCGTTGCAGCGTTTAAGCCGTCACCTGCCGATACTTCTCCCAAGCAGAAGCTGTAGGCGTCGTCCCCGCCCCAGGCAATTGCGGCAGCTTGAAGTGCCCGTCCACCACGTCCGCAGGTTCGGTAAAGCAGTCTTTGATCCACGGTATGTATTCCAGCACTTCGCAGGCCGGGTGGGCGTACGCTAGGTGCACATGCACCTGACTCATGTCGCCTGCGTGTGGGGCAACCGGCAGGCGAAACGAGTGGGCCGTATCACACACGCGCAGCACCTCGGTGATGCCTGCCATGCGCGTGACATCGGGCTGGACCCACGCGATCGCCTGTTGTGCAAAAAATTCAGCGAACGCATCAGTGGTGTAAAGCTGCTCACCCAACGCCACGGGGATGGACGTGACGCGCGCAAGCTGCGCGTGGCCTTTGACATCGTCATACCACAGCGGCTCTTCAAACCAATAAACATCTAACGCTTCTGCCGCGCGGCAAAAGCGCTGGCAAGTTGCCAGGTTCCATTTGCCGTTGCCGTCGATGGCCAGCGTCACGTCTGGGCCAATGGCCTGGCGTACCAGAGCCAGCCGGCGCAGGTCACGCTCGACGGTTGAGCCGACTTTGATTTTGATGCCTGTAAAACCATCAGCAACCGCGCGTTGTGCACCCGCCACCAGTTGCGCATCAGGAATACTGAGCCAGCCGATGTCCGTGTTGTAGGCCCTGACCTTGTCACGCACCTGGCCGCCGAGCAACTTCCAAAGCGGTTGTGCTGCGGCCTTGGCCTTGATGTCCCACAGCGCCACGTCAATGGCGGCATGCGCCAGCGTGGTGATGCCTGCACGCCCCACCCACTGCAAAGCCGGGTTGCGTGCCAGCTTGTGCCACAGGCGGTTGATGTCACTGGCATCCTCACCTATCAGCAACGGCGCATGGCAGGTTTCAATGCAGCGGGTGATCAGCTGGTCGCTTGGCAAGTGCGCGTGCGTGCCGGTGAAGCCATAGCCAGTGATACCGCTTTCTGTTTGAATTTGCGCGCCCACCACGCCCCAGTTTGAAACAGTGTGGGTGCTGTCGGCGATTTGCCCGCCCGTGACAGGCACATGCAAAATGAAAGGAGTGACTGATTTGATTTTCATGATGCAGTTCTTTCGTGTGGGATTGACGTTTGATCAACTTTTACTGATTCGCACCACCGCATCTGCCCGCTTGTGCAAGTCGGGCAGCAGCTCCAGACCCAAGCCGGGCTTGTTGTTCAGGCTGATCATGCCGTTTTCAACCACTGGTAACTCAGTGACCAGCTCTTTGTACCAACCGGTAAAAAAAGCACGCACGCTTTCTTGCACCAGAGCGTTGGGCGCGTGCAGCGACAAGTGGGTGGAGGCGGCCCACACCACCGGGCCGGTGCAGTCGTGCGGGGCGACGGGCAGTTGCCAGGCGTCGGCCATGGCGGCTATTTTGCGGGCCTCAGACAGGCCGCCGCACCAGCTCAGGTCCAACATGGCCACCCCTGCCACGCCGGTTTGCAGGTAGTCTTTGAAGCCCCATTTGTAGCTCAGGGTTTCGCTGGCGCAGATCAATGCCTCGCAGTCCACCGCGTACTGTTTGAGCAAATCGAGCGAGTCCATGCGGATGGCGTCTTCATGCCAGAAGGTGTTGAACGGTTTGAGCGCACGGGCGATTTTTTGTGCCATCGGCAAGCGCCACAGGCTGTGAAACTCGACCATGATGTCCATCTGGTCGCCAACAGCATCGCGGATTTTTTTGAAGGGTTCCAGCGCCGCGTCAAGATCAGCATGGCTGATGTACTGACCATGGCTTTTTTCAGCGGCCATGTCGAAAGGCCAGATCTTCATCGCGGTGATGCCTTCAGACAGCAGCGACTGCGCCAGCTCGCCTGCGTTGTTCAAAAAGCCCTGAAGGTCTTCATACGGCCCTTGGTTTTTGCTCACATTGCCCAATCCCCAATTGGACGTTGTTTGGTTGGTCGCGCTACGCACATACTGGTAGCCAGCGCAGGTGTTGTAAATACGAATGCTGTCACGGCTTTTGCCACCCAATGCGGTGTGCACAGGCATGTTGGCGGCTTTGCCAAAAATGTCCCACAGCGCAATGTCGATGGCCGAGTTGCCGCGTGTTTCGACACCCGAGCCGCGCCAGCCCAGGTAACCGGTGATGTCGCGGTTGCGGGACTCGATGGCCAGCGGGTCTTGGCCGAGCAGTTTTGGCGCGGCCCATTCATGCAAGTAGGCCTCAACAGCGGCCGCGCCCATGAAGGTTTCGCCCAAGCCAGTCAAACCTTCGTCGGTGTGCAGGCGCACCCAAATAATGTTCGGGAATTCGCCCAGCCGTATGGTTTCGAGTTGCGTGATTTTCAAGTTTTGCTCCTAAAAAAAGCCGCGCGGATGACTCCACGCGGCTTTCTGATCAACGCCTCAGCAAATTAGCCGCCGCGTGCTCTCTTCAGTGCGTCCAAGACCGTCGTCACGGCTTCAGCACCGATGGTGGGCACATTGCGGTCATACACAGGCCTGACTTTTTCGAACATGCGGCGCTGCTCGGCCGGGCTGACTTCATTGACCTGCATGCCTTTGGTTTTCAGGCTGGTCAATGACTTTTCGTTCAATGAACGGTTGGCTGCACGTTGTACTTTTTGGCCTTCCATCGCAGCTTCACGCAGCACGCCCTGCTCTTGCGGGCTGAGCTGGTCCCACAGTTTTTTGCTGTACAAAATCAAAAACGGTGTGTAGGCATGGCGTGTCACGCTCAAGAACTTTTGCACTTCATTGAACTTGGACGTTTCAATCGTGACGAACGGGTTTTCCTGGCCGTCAATGGTTTTGGTCTCCAGTGCAGTGAAGACTTCACCAAAGGCCATTGGCACGGCATTGGTGCCCAGGGTTTTGAAGGTGTCAAGAAAAATATTGTTTTGCATCACGCGAACCTTGACGCCGTCAAAATCTTCCGCCCTGGCCACAGCACGCTTGCTGTTGGTCAGGTTTCTAAAACCGTTTTCCCAGTAAGCCAGATTAACCAGCCCTGCGTCTTCAAGCTTCTTGTTGAAGTAGGCGCCAGCGGGGCCATCGAGCACGGCATCGGCTTCTTTTTCATTCGCGAAAAGAAAAGGCAAGTCAAAGGCGCCGAGTTCTTTCACAATGCCCACCAGGGGTGATGAGGATGTGCAAACCATCTCTTGCGTGCCGGCACGCAGGGCCTGGGTAGCAGGCAAGTCACCGCCGGCCGAACCACCCCAAAAGGCGTTGATCTTCATCTTGCCGCCGGTCTTGGCAGCCAAAACTTCCTGCATCTTCTTGACGCCCACACCGACCGGGTGGTCTTCATTCACGCCATTGGTGAACTTGATGGTGCGGTCTGCAAATTGCGCCATCGCCGAGGTGGTGATGAGCAGTGAGCCGATGGCCAGAGCCTGTGCCAGCTGATTGAAAGTTCTACGTTTAAACATGGTTGTCTCCTGTTGATAAAAATAAAGCACTGAAAAAAACTAACGCATCATCCATTGAAGTGGAACGAGGACGATTGAAGGGAAAGCAATCAATAAAAACAAGACGGCGAGCTGGGCCAGCAAAAAGGGCAGCACTCCTTTGAAGGCATCGTCCATGCTGATTTTCGCGACACCGCAAACAACATTGAGCACTGTGCCCACAGGCGGCGTGATCAAGCCAATCGCATTATTCATGATAAACAACACACCAAAATAAACGGGGTCAATGCCAGCTTTTAAAACCAGCGGCATCAGTACCGGGGTCAAGATGAGCACGGTAGGCGTGAAGTCAAGCGCGGTACCGACAATCACCACCAGCACCATCATGATGAACATCAGCAGCATCTTGTTGCCCATGAAGGGCTCCATCATTTTGGCGACTTCAGTCGGTATGTTGGCCACTGTGATCAGCCAGGCGCTGACCATGGCGGCGGCCACCAAAAACATCACTACGGCAGTCGTCTTGCCAGCGGCCAATATCAGCCCATACAGCGCTGACCATTTCAGCTCACGATAAATAAACATGCCCACCGCAAAGCTGTACACCGCTGCCACCACCGCCGCTTCAGTCGGCGTGAACACACCAAACTTCATGCCGCCGATGATCACCACCGGCAGAGCCAGCGCGAAGCCACCTTCGGCGGTGATGCGCAAGCGCTCGGGCATGGCCAGCCTGGGTGCTGGCTGCACGTTTTCTCGCTTGGCGACCCACCACCAGGTCAGGCCTATGGCCACGCCCATCAACAGGCCCGGCACAATACCGGCCAAAAACAATTTGGTGATCGACACATTACCTGCGACACCAAAAATAATCATGCCAATCGATGGCGGTATGACAGGCGCGATGATGCCGCCGGAAGCGATCAAACCCGAAGCACGGCCAATGTTGTAGCCCGCAGCCCGCATCATGGGGATCAACAGCGCGGCCAGCGCAGCCGTGTCAGCCACCGCCGAGCCCGACAGTGAGGCCATGATGACGGCAGCAATCACCGTGACATAACCCAGCCCGCCCCGAAAATGCCCGACCCACGCCATCGCCAGGTTCACAATGCGGCGGCTCAGGCCACCCGCGTTCATGAACTCTCCGGCCAGTAAAAAGAAGGGCACGGCCAGCAGCGGAAAATTGTCAGCGCCTTCGACAAAACGCTGGGCCAGGATCTGGCTGTCAAACGTCACCAGCCCGCTGGTCATCGACAGGAAGGCCATCAGGCTCAAGCCGCACACCAGCAGCGCATAGGCAATTGGCATGCCAATGGCCATGGCTGCCAGCAGGCTAACAATGAAAACCGTGACGGTCATGGCTTGGCTCCATGAAGCTGCTTCTGGGCGTCCGCCAAGCCCTCGGTTTCAATCACCTGCACCAGTTCGGCTTCAGACAACTGCCCGGTCAGCAAGCGGTAGATGACATTCACATTCATGATGCCCATCACGATAGCGACGATGTAGCCAATGCCGAAGACCCAGATCATCGACATGCCGACAACCGGCGATATATTGGTCACCTGCAGATCATGCATCTTGAAGGTGCCGACAAAAAACAGGGCATTGCAGCCCAGCATGATGGTTTCGCTCAACAACAGGCAGATTTTTTTGCCCGTCAAACCCAGGTGCTTGACCAGGGTGTCAACGCCCAAATGCCCCTTTTCGTGCATCGCCACCATCGCGCCGATGTAGGTCAGCCAGATAAAACAGTAGCGCGACATTTCGTCTGAAATCGTGATGCCTGTATTGAAAGCGTAGCGCAGCACCACATTGCCAAACACCATGACCACCATGCCCAGCATGCACAGCACAATGAGCAATTCGAGGCCTTTGAAAAACCAGTGAATAGTTGCGTCTGATATTTTTTGCATCTTGTTTTTTTCACGCAACTTTCAACATTCGCGCAGGCTCGTTCAAGCGTGGCAAACGGCGCCGCGACGCCAGCACTTCTTCGATATCTTTGCGCGCACCGTCAATCAATACGCGAATGGCTTTTTCTGCGCGGTCCGGGTCATGCGCAATGACGGCGTCCAGCACCTCACGGTGCATCGGCAATGAGCTGCGCGGGCCGTCTTTGCGGCGTGTCGAAATTTCGAAACTGGTGCGCAACAGTGCACCCAGCGCCTTGCTCATTTGCACCAGCATGCGGTTGCCACAAGCACGCAGCAAGCCCTGGTGAAAGCGCAGGTCAAAGGTCACGTAGTCGCCACCACTGTCGACGGCGCGCTTCATGCCTGCGTAAGCGTCTTCAATCTGCGCAATATCTTCTGCGGTTGCGCGTTCAGCCGTCAAGCGCACGGCTGCGGGCTCCACCACGCGGCGCAGGTCTTGCAGATCGCGCAAAAACTCTGGCGTCAAACCGGCCTGGGATTGCCAGGTAATCACGTCCGGGTCAAACCAGTTCCAGTGCTCTGGGGGCAACACACGGGTGCCGACTTTGGGGCCGGTGGTCATCAACCCCTTGGCAATCAGTGACTTGACAGCCTCGCGCACCACCGTGCGGCTGACACCCAGTTCAAGGCACAGCACCGGCTCGGGCGGAATCGACGCGCCCACACCGTAGCGGCCCGCCACGATGGCTTCTCCGAGATGGTCAACTGTATTGCCGTGGACGTTTTTGATCATGGTTACTACTAGGGTGGCGGGGCAATGGTATGACGATAATATGTTTATCAATTAAGGATTTTCCCTATGACCGACAAGATAACGCCAAAAAAAAAGCCTGAAGACCTGCGCAGCCAGCAGTGGTTTGGCCGGCAAGACCGTGACGGTTTTGCCTACCGGAGCTGGGTCAAGGGCAAGGGCGTGCCGCACGACCAGTTTGATGGCCGTCCCGTGATTGGCATTTGCAATACCTTCAGCGAGCTGACGCCGTGCAACAGCCACTTCCGCACGATTGCCGAACAAGTCAAGATCGGCGTCTACGAAGCGGGCGGCTTTCCGCTGGAGTTTCCGGTCATGTCGCTGGGTGAAACGCTCTTGCGGCCCACCGCCATGCTGTACCGCAACCTGGCCAGCATGGACGTTGAAGAAAGCATTCGCGGCAACCCGATTGACGGTGTGGTGCTGCTGATGGGCTGCGACAAAACTACACCATCGCTGGTGATGGGGGCAGCCAGCGTCGACCTGCCAACTGTGGGCGTGAGCGGCGGGCCGATGCTGAGCGGCAAATGGCGCGGCCAAGAGCTGGGCAGCGGCACCGGCGTGTGGAGCATGAGCGAGCAGGTACGTGCGGGCACGCTCAAGCTGGCTGATTTTTTTGAAGCCGAAAGCTGCATGCACCGCAGCCACGGCCACTGCATGACGATGGGCACCGCCAGCACCATGGCCAGCATGGTCGAGGCGCTTGGCATTGGTCTGCCGGGTAACGCCGCTTACCCGGCAGTCGACGGCAGGCGCAATGTACTGGCCCGGATGGCCGGGCGACGTGCCGTTGCGATGGTGCACGAAGACCTGGTGCTTTCAAAAATCTTGACGCGCCAGGCGTTTGAAAACGCCATCAAAACGCTGGCGGCCATTGGCGGCTCCACCAATGCGGTGATTCATTTGATTGCCATGGCTGGTCGTATTGGCGTCAAACTGGAACTCGATGACTTTGACCGCCTGGCCAGCGAGCTGCCTTGCCTGGTGAACCTGCAACCGTCCGGCAAATTCTTAATGGAAGATTTTTGCTATGCGGGCGGCCTGCCGGTGGTGATGAAAGAAATCGCACAGCATCTGCACTTGGACGCCATCACCGCCAACGGCCAAACGATGGGCCAGAACATAGCGGACGCGCAAAACTACAACACCGAAGTCATCAAGCCGCTGAGCGAGCCCTTCAAAGACAAAGCTGGCATTGCCGTGCTGCGCGGTAACTTGTCGCCACGCGGTGCGGTCATCAAGCCCAGCGCCGCCACCCCTGCGCTGATGGTGCACACCGGCCGCGCCGTGGTGTTTGAAAACATTGAAGACTTTCACGCACGCATTGATGACGACAACCTCGACATTGACGAGAACTGCGTGATGGTGCTGAAAAACTGCGGCCCCAAGGGCTACCCCGGCATGGCAGAGGTGGGCAATATGCCGCTGCCGCCCAAGGTGCTGAAAAAAGGCATCACCGACATGGTGCGCATCAGCGATGCCCGCATGAGCGGCACGGCTTACGGTACTGTGGTGCTGCACACCGCACCAGAAGCCGCCGCCGGCGGGCCGCTGGCCCTGGTGCAAAACGGCGACCTGATTGAGCTGAATGTGCCCAAGCGCCTGCTGCATTTGCATGTGAGCGACGACGAGTTGGCCAAGCGCCGCGCCGCCTGGAAGGCACCCGAGCCGGCCATGGCATCGGGCTACTACAAGCTTTACATCGACCACGTGCTGCAAGCCGATGAAGGCGTGGACATGGACTTTCTGGTGGGCAAGCGTGGGTCTGCCGTACCACGGGACAACCACTAACATGCATCTTGTGGCCCTCGACTGGGGCACATCGTCATTGCGCGGCGCTTTGATTGCAGAAGATGGTCGCGTGCTTGAAGAGCGCACGTTTGCGCGGGGGATTCTGACGGTTGACAGGGCGGCGGGGCAAGGCGGTTTTGCAGCGGTGTTTGACAGCTGCTTTGGCGACTGGATGCAACCCGGCGGGCTGTGCCTGATCGCCGGTATGGCGGGCAGCCAGCAGGGCTGGCTGGAAGCGCCCTACTGCCCTTGCCCGGCTGGGTTTGCCGATATAGCCGGTCATCTGGCTTGGGTCACTTTCAATGGGCCGGGTCGTATCGCGATTGTTCCGGGCCTGAGCATCGACAAAGACGGCGTGCCCGATGTGATGCGGGGCGAAGAAACCCAAGCGTTTGGTGCACTTGAATTGTTGGCCTTGCAGCATGCGTGCCTGGTGCTGCCCGGCACGCACAGCAAATGGGTCACCGTGTCGGACCGGCGTGTGACTGGTTTTTCAACCTGGATGACGGGCGAGTTTTACGCCTTGCTGCGCCAGCATTCCATCCTGGCGCGCACACTGCCTTCGGGTGACACCCCGCACAACGACGCCGCTTTTGAACAAGGCGTGGCCTGCGCGCTGCATGGCGATGGCCTGCTGCACACCGCCTTTAGCACCCGCACGCTGTCGCTGTTCAAGCGCATGGCTACAGAAGCATTGCCGAGCTATTTGTCTGGCCTGGTAATTGGTGAAGAAATCAAATGCCAGCAGCTCCAGCGCGGCGACAGTGTGGTGCTGGTGGGCGCTGACAGCTTGACCACAAAATACGAACGCGCCTTGAGCCAGCTTGGCGTCGCGACCCGCTGCGTCGGTCACCAGGCTACCTGGCACGGGCTGCGCAAAATCGCTGATACGCTGCACGCACCATGACCAACTTGCATCAAAAATTCAACACGGCGCTCAGCGCATTGCCGCTGATCGCCATTTTGCGAGGCGTAACACCTGCAGAGGCTTTACCCATCGGGCAGGCGCTTGTCAGCACGGGCTGGGTGCTGATCGAGGTACCCCTTAACTCGCCCCAGCCGCTTGACAGCATCGCTGCGATGGTGGAGGCCTTCCCGCAAGCCATGGTGGGCGCTGGAACCGTGTTGACGCCAAGCGACGTGCGTAACGTTCATGCCGCTGGCGGGCAGCTCATCGTTTCTCCCCACTTCAACCCCGCCGTGGTGCGCGAAGCGGTGCGCCTGGGCTTGGTCTGCCTGCCGGGGGTGATGACGGCCACCGAGGCATTTGCAGCGCTCGATGCTGGGGCGGCAGGCTTGAAGATGTTTCCGGCTGAGATGGCAACACCTGCTGTCATCAAGGCGCTGCGAGCTGTCTTGCCGGCCAGCACCGTGGTGTTGCCGGTGGGCGGCATCACGCCAGAGAGCATGGCGGCTTACCTGAATGCCGGAGCAAACGGTTTTGGGATTGGGTCAGCGCTGTACAAACCCGGCATGGCGGCAGACGCGGTGACTGCAAACGCTATTCAATTCAGAGCTGCTTACCCTTGATCAGGCCAAAAGTTGCTTGTCAGCTTCTATGTGGTCACACAGCTGCTTCAAGCTGGTCACGCTCAAATGGGGCTTACTTTCGTGCATCCAGGCATGGTCCGGGCGATTCAGCCACACGGTCTGCATGCCCGCATTGAGGGCACCCAGCACATCCAGCCCAGGGTCGTCGCCAATGTGCAGAACATGTTCGGGGGAAACATCCACCGCGCCCGCCGCTGCATGAAAAATCCGCGCATCGGGCTTGGCCACGCCAAACGCTTGCGCGCTGACGCTGGCCCGGAAATAAGCGGCAATGCCAATGGTTTTGATGTCGGCATTGCCATTGGACAAGGCCACCACCGGAAAGCGTGCAGCCAGAAACGCCAGCGCCAGTATGGCATCGTCAAACAGCACCACCCGGTTTCTTTCGGCAAAAAACACATCAAAGGCCTGCTCGGCCAGCAAGGGGTTTTCTTTGGACCGCTGCAAGGCCATCCGAATCGACTCACGCCGAAGCGCGCTCAGGTTGTGCTTGAGCTCAGGACGAGTGCTGACCAGCTGGCTGCGAATCTCGTCACGCACCGAGGCGTTGGCAAACAAGACGGCCGTCGCGGGGGCGTGCTGCTTGAGCCAGTGTTCAAGCGCTTTTTCAGCCCTTTGAATGGTGGGCCAGACGGGCCACAGGGTGTCGTCCAGGTCCAAAGTGATGGCTTTGACTATTTTTAAGTTGAGCATGGGTAAACAAAGTGCAGGTGCGCGAGAATAACCCATGCCTTTCACCACTGAACCCGTTTTTGAGCATGGCGCCGCAGTTCAAGCAACTTCCACCACAGCGGTGTTGTTTTGCAACCTCGGAACGCCCGACGAACCCACCGCCCCGGCTCTGCGCCGCTATCTGGCCGAATTTTTGAGCGACCAGCGGGTGGTGGAAATTCCCCGATTGCTCTGGCTGGCCATTTTGCACGGCATCATTTTGCGAACTCGCCCGAAAAAATCAGCCGCCAAATATGCCAGCATCTGGATGCCAGAGGGCTCGCCGCTGAAAGTCTGGACGCAAAAACAGGCCCAACTTCTTGGCAGCGAGCTGGCAGCGCAAGGCCACCACCTGCAGGTACGCTACGCCATGCGCTACGGCAACCCGTCGATTGCGTCGCAGCTGGAGCAGCTCAAAGAACAGGGCGTGACCCGCGTGCTGATCATGCCGGCCTACCCCCAGTACAGCGCCACCACCACGGCCAGTGTGTTTGATGCGGTCTACACATGGGCTGCCAAAGTTCGCAGGTTGCCTGAATTCCGGTTCGTCAACCACTACCACGACAACCCCGGCTACATCGCTGCCCTGGCCGAGTCGATCCAAGCTCACTGGCAGGCCAACGGCCAGGCCGACAAATTGGTGATGAGCTTTCATGGCGTGCCCGAACGCACCCTGCATCTGGGCGACCCTTACCACTGCGAATGCTACAAAACTGCCCGCCTGGTGACCGAAAAGCTGGGCTTGACCAAAGACCGCTACCAGGTCACTTTTCAGTCCCGCTTTGGCAAAGCCAAATGGCTGGAGCCGTACACCGAGCCGACGCTGATCAAGCTGGCCGAAGAAGGCACCAAAAGCGTTGACCTCGTCTGCCCTGGTTTTACCGGTGACTGCCTGGAAACGCTGGAAGAAATCAACATGGAAGCGCGCGAAACCTTTTTACACGCGGGCGGCGAAAAATTCAGCTACATCCACTGCCTGAACGACAGCCCGGCCTGGATCACAGCACTGGCAGCCATCAGCGCGCAGCACCTGTCAGGCTGGTCCACGCAGGCCGAGCCGGATCTGCAAGCGCTGGCAGCATCAAAAGCTGCGGCGCTGGCTTTGGGCGCGAAGCAATAAAATTGGAAGCTTGGATGGTTTGCTACTATTTCAGGAACTGCTTGCCCAAGCTTTAGAGACTCAGGCCGTCAAGGCCTTTTTCACACGCGATGGCAACAGTGGATAGCGACGAATACGAACACCCGTTGCATCGAACACCGCATTGGCAATCGCCGCGGGGAAGCAAACGATGGCCGGCTCACCCGCACCGCCAATCGGCTTGTCAGGACGATTGAGCAGCACAATCTCGACTTGACCTGGCAAGTCATCCAAATTGGCAATGCGGTAGCTGTTCCAGTCCACACTTGTGACCCGGTTCTTGTCGAAATGAACCTCCTCATACAGCGCCCGGCTGATGCCTTGCATGATTTGGCCTTCCAGCGCCGCACGCACGCCGATCGGGTTGACGATCAGGCCACAGTCGCTGGCAACCACCAGTTTCTTGACCCAAATGCGTCCTGTATCGCGATGCACTTGCACCTCACACGCCACAGCAGCATAAGACTGATAACCCGCATGCAAGGCGATACCTCGACCTGTCATCACTTTGGCCTTGGATGAACGACCTGCTTTGCTATTCTGGGTCCAACCCAGTTTTTCTGCGGCAGCTTTCACCACATCGGCCTCACGCGGGTCTTGCATGTGCTTCATCCGAAATGCAATTGGATCCATGCCAGCCGCCTGCGCCACTTCATCAATGAAGCACTCTTGACCAAAGCGGGTTTGCATTTCTTGTGGCGCACGCAGGTGGGCGGTGCGCATGGGAGAGGCTTGTTCCAAATAGGGCGGAATGGTCTCCCACCAGTGCACATGGTTGTTGAACTTGTAGCTTTCTTCGGGCACGTTGAAGTTGTGCGCGTTCCACTTTTTGTGTCCAGTTTGCATGCCGACCAAGGTGTGCTCGGGGCTCTCGGCGTTGAACTTGACGTCCCAGCCGTTGAAGCCTTTGGCCTTGAGCAGCCAGCCTGTGACGTTGTTGGACTCATCCAAGCCCGCTTTCATGGTGATCACAGACGCAGGCGCTTTGGGAGCCCACACCATTCCATCTTCGCGCGACCATTGCATGCGTACAGGTCTGCCAAACTCTTTCGACAGCAAGGCAGCTTCATAGGGGGCCTCATCGGCATCGCTGCGACCATAAGAGCCGGCGCCATGCATCCACTTGACTTGCACATTCGCAGTCGGCAATCCCAAGAACTTGGCAATGCCTTCGCGCAAGAAATGCGGCTTTTGTACATCGGCCCACACCTGGACTTGATCACCCTTGACATCGACCACACCACATGACGGAGAGATACGCGCGTGCATTTGAAATGCGCACTCGTATTCGGCTTCAATCACGCGCTTGGACGAGGCCAATGCATCCAGGGTGGGTTTGGCGTCATAGGCTTTCTTGCCGCCAAAGATGGGGATGGCGTTAGAAGCCGTCACAGGTGCCGAGCGGATGTGCTCAAACACGGTGTTCTCGCCACCACCCAGTGGCCCTTGGACGTCGGACCACGTGACCTTGAGCTGCCGCGCCGCACGCACTGCATTCCACTCGGTGTCGGCCAACACAGCCACGAAGCCACCTTTGACAAAATGTTTGGCTCCTGCAATCTTCGCAATCGACGATGCATCGACGGACAGTGGCATCGCCCCCGCCACAGGCGGACGAACCGGCCGCGCATGCAACAGGTTTTCAGGTCGAATGTGCGCGGTGTAATGCTCCGTAGCACTCACTTTGTCAGCAATGTCTTTGCGCTTGACGCCTTGACCCACGATTTTGTACTGCGACACATCTTTAGGCTTGGCCATGCCTTGGGCATTCATGCCGTTACCGATAGCGTTATTCCACTTCAAGGAAGCACCAAAGTCTTTGCCACCAATCAAATCAGCGTAGCTCACCGCTTGTGTGGGGTTCGCTTTGACAAACACGCGTCCGTTTTCGGTCGCCAGATCGCTGGCTGACACGCCCAATCGTGCTGACGCCGCATCGACCAGCAAGCGTCGCGCTTCAGCGGCCGCATTGCGCAAGGGGTTGGCCCCCATGCGCAAGCCCGTGCTGCCGCTGCCGCCACCCTGGTTGGGTGTCAGGCGTGTGTCGCCCATCACCACCGTCACAGCGTCCATCGACACGTCTAATTCTTCCGCCACGATTTGAGCGATCGCTGTGTCCAATCCTTGGCCGCAATCCATCTTGCCAAAGTTAGCCGTCACATGTCCGTTGGTCGCAATGCGAATCCATGTATCAAGAGCCGTGGGCTGCGGGCCAATCACCACCGGGGCTGCGGCTTGGGCCAGTGCATCGCCCACAAAGACGGAGCCAGTGGCACCGACTATGAGCGCACCTTGGGTCTGAATGAATTCACGACGAGAAAGCTTAGGGGTGTTCATGGTGGCTCCTTCAGGCTTTGGCGCTGGGTGACATGGTGTCGCTGGCGCGTTTGACGGCACGCATGATGGCGATTTGAGTGCCGCAGCGGCATTGCACATTGGCAAATGCCTGCTTGATTTGCTCAGGCGTCGGCTTGGGTGTTTTTTCTAGCAAAGCAACGCTGTGCATGACCCAACCGTTGGAGCAAAAGCCGCATTGCGCCGCTTGCTCGTGCACAAAAGCTTCTTGCACCGGGTGCAACTGGCCGTTGGTAGCCAAACCATCCAGGGTACGAATGCGCTTACCCACCATCACACTCGTTGGCGTGACACACGAGCGCATAGGCTTGCCATCGACCAGCACCGTGCAGGTGCCGCACTGCGCTAATCCGCAGCCGAACTTGGGACCTTTGAGTTTGAGTTTGTCAGTCAAGGCATACAGCAAAGGCTCATCAAGCTCGGCTTGAACGGTCTGCTGGACGCCGTCCACGTTTAGGGAATAGTTGGGCATGACTTCTCCTGCAAAAATAAGAAATAACCTGATTAGCTTGTCAGATGCTATCGACGGTCAGCCTTTTTCAGGCTAACGTTTTCCCTATCAACCCGCTCCTCGGTGACAAGTCTTTGATGTATTTGGAGGGAATGATCTGATCTTTGTTGACATCATCCATGGCTATGGAAATCGCCAGGACCTGCCCTTTAATAAAAGGCGTCATAGTCATTCTCAGCTGAAATCAAATCAGCAGCCTCCGCGATATCACTGGCAATCACCCCGTCGTTCTGTACACCTCACAAGTTGAACCACATACCAACGCACAGGCCGACCGGGGAAACATGATTCGTACGGCGGGCTGCAGTCCGTGCCTTGCAACGGGGCTTGAACGAGGGACACACACCCGCCTCTTTCAAGGCTCAACCAAAGGGGCCAAGCTTCTGGTCGCCAACTTGAACCGAGTTGGCGTGAATCAAGATTACCGCCATGACGCAAGACACCTTGCCGCGGTTGATCCAGTTATGGACTGTGCCGCGTTGCACCATCACATCACCTGCCTTGAGGTGAACCTCCACACCGATTTCCAGTTCCATGTCGATTTCTCCTGACATCACCACGATGTAATCGATGGAATCTGTGCGGTGAACCCGCTGCTGGACGCCGGGATGAAAGTCAAGAATCCTGAAAACGGTACCGTTTTCAATGGTGGTGAACCTGCCCTGGCGTAACCCGGTGTCAGCCTGGCTGCTGTTCATTGTCGGCAGTTGCGGGTTATTCACCGACCTAACTATCGGCTATTTGGGGGGCGGACAATAACAGCTCCCCCCTGCTGGCAGGTTTTAGGTCGCCCACCACACCATTTGGAACAGTGCGGACCCAACAACCCAAGCCTTAAGGCTACTAGCCGTAGGCTAGTCGTTGGCTGCTGCAGCATCGGTGCCTATTGCCGCCCGAAACATCGTTACCATAGAGAATCACTCTTACTGAGCCCAAACATTGAACACAACACTACCACCATTGCGAGCGGACATTCACCCTAACGACGAAATGTTAAAAGTTGCTCGGCAAACTTTCCAAAGGGAGAGTGCGGCAAGAGTCGAGTATTTTCGACAGGGCTCACAGATACATGAAACGATTAGTCAGATCGCGCATTGGCGCTTTCACGAGATGTCGCAAATCTCGAAGTATCTTGAATTTGCTTGTGGATTTGGTAGGTCAACCCGATTTCTTGTGCGCGAACTAGCCGCATCCAAGATCTGGGTGTCAGACATATATTCCGACGCAGTAGATTTTCAAAAAGAAACTTTTGGCGTGCACGGTATCGTGTCGAAGACCGATCCTGACCAATTAGTGTGCGAAACCGGCTATGACTTCATTTTTGTGGCGTCCTTGTTCACGCACTTGCCTCCTCCACGCTTTGAGGCGTGGCTAAAGCGGCTATTTTCGCTGCTATCTGCCAAAGGGGTCCTGGCGTTTAGCGTACACGACCAAGCATTGGCTCCCAGCGAAAAAATACCAGCTTCCGGCATCCTCTTTCGTGCCGAGAGTGAGTCAGGGTCACTTGATAAGGCGGAGTACGGCACCAACATCACGACGGAAGCCTATGTCAAAAGTGCCATCGAAAAGGCAACAAAAATGGAGTGGAAGTACCACCGTCTACCTCATGCGCTTTGCGGCGCCCATGACGTTTACTTGGTTTCGAAAGATGCGGATATAGATTATTCTTCGCTCGCATACTTCTCACCGTTAATGGGTTATTGCGAGGGCATCATCAGCCACGGCGAAGGAGTTTTTGAAGTCAGCGGGTGGGCTGGTAACCCCAATGCTGGCTTGGATGTGGCGATGGTTCAGATTTATGTGAACCACTGTTTAGTCGCGTCGGTTAAGCCCGAGTTGTTGCGCTCCGATGTAGCTAGTGTTTTAAGCAGGCCCGAATTCTCAAACTCTGGTTGGCGAACTTCATTTACTTCCTCAGGCGCCGATCAAGGCCCATCGTTGATAGAAGTTTTTGCCATTTCACAAAGTGGCGCTGGAACCCTACTGCATCTGGGTCCCTTGATGTCGTTCGCAATGTAAGCTAAGACAGCTACGGCAATATGGCCACTCTCAAACGCGTTCGGGAGTGGGTCGGGGGCTGACTTTCTTCATGAACGGCGCGGCTTTGATCAATTGCTTGCATGACAACGCGGTTATCTCAGAAAATCAATGGGGAACAGATCAAGGAACTTTGGCGATATCTCCAGCTCCTTAATCACAACATCACTCCCGGGCGGACTCCCCCACCTTGTTGACAACACCCGGCTCTTCTGATGTCTCAAAGATATCTAACTTCAAAGGAGCCAGAAATGAAGGCTGCAGCAGCCCAGATCGCCTTCCGTTATCGCCCGCAAGACAGCGCAACTGGCGTGACCCGCACAACGACCAAACGTCTGGCTGATGTATTGGGTGTTGACGAAACACAAGTGATTCACTTGGCGCTGCATGAGCTGGCCACCAAGTTCCTGCCTCAATACGAGGCAGATGAGGGAGCTTTAACCAAAGCCCAACTCAATCAGGTTAAAAAATCAGCCCCCAAGGCCAAAGGCGGCACTGTCCGCAGCAGTCTTTTTGAATTAGAAAACGCCTGATGCGCTGGTGGCCCGAACCCACGGCTGGCGAAATCGTCTGGTGCCATTTCCCTGACAACATTCACCCCAAACCAAAGCCACGCCCCGGCCTCATGGTTTCGACCAAGGAAGACGATGAAGGCATGATTTTTGTGAGCGTGGCGTATGGGACCAGCCAAAAGACGGACCGTCTCAAGAGCGGGGAATTCAGAATCGCAAAAAGCGAGCAACCCAGTGCATATACCAGCACCGGTTTGAGCTACGACACCAAATTCGACCTGAGAAACGTTCTTAAGCTCCCGTTCAACGACGCCTACTTCTCGGTCCCACCGTATGCGCCATACGGCCAAATCCCAAAACTCGGAACTCTGCATCCTAGTATGGTCCGGATTGCCGCCACCGCTTTTGCGGCAGCAGGTAAATAGAGGCAGTCATGGAACAGATGATCCATTTGGGGGATGAAAAAGTCGAGCCGAGGACCTATTCAGATGCCAACGCTATTTCGAGCTTGAAATGGCGTTTGGAACAACGTCAAATACAGCAGACAAATCTTTTCGGTACGCCTCAACGACCTTACGAACGACTTTAGGTGTGACCAATTTCATGGCACGGCCCTCAATCCGGGCGCGGCGCTGTGCTGGCAATGTCGCCATGATGTCATCGAGTTTTTTTGCCATAGTTGAGGTCCTCAGGAAATCATGAGCAGGGCTTTCATCTTGGCCCTGACGTGCAACATCACGTCCCCCGGTACGACGGCCTTTTTCTTCGCCTGACGCACTTTCCAATCCAAGGATTTGACTTGATCTGACAACACGGCGCAGTCAACACCGTCAACCTGGGTCACCACCTCAAACGGGTGGCCTTTGATTTTGGTGGTCATGGGACAGCAAACCATCAGACCCGTTTTACCGTTGTAACTGGCCGGACTGACCACCAGCGCAGGGCGATGGCCTGCTTGCTCATGCCCGGCTTGGGGATCAAACGCCAGCCAGACCACGTCACTGGCATCGGGAACATAGCCGCGTGCGGCCATTACAAAGCCTCTTTGCCAACCGGCTTGCCAAAGCTGAATTCGCTGTGCGCGTTCCCCGACGTGATGCCTGCCAGCAGGTTATCTAAGCTGTAAGTCACATTTTCTGAGGGCTGGATCACAATGCGCCCTCGTGAAACAACCAGCTCCACTTTTTGCTCGAGAGCGTAACCAGCGGCCTTCAATGCCGCGCTGGGTAGGCGCAGTGCTGGACTATTGCCCCATTTACGGATAACAGCTTCCATAGAAATTCTCCTTGAACGTATCTACATTGTAGACACTTGATTCCCGTGGATCAACACCAACAGTGGTCTGCCTTGTTCTACCGCCTTGCGATCCTGAGATGATGCGGGCTATGAGCGAATGCCCACCCATACTGGGAAAAATATTGCCTCCAAAAAAGAGGCCGTCAACCATGCCCCTCATTGACTAGGTAATACCATCGCCCTGGAACCCCCATGGATCCTAGGTTTGCTTATGGACGGCGTCCACAAGTAAACAGAGAAAACTTAGAGAAAATCAGCTTCTGAGGGCAAAAAATGAAACTTTGAAAAAGCCGCGTCCACAAGCCTTAAGCGGAATTGGCGCAGTTGCTGGGCGTAGAGCCCATGAAAAAAGGCCGCTAACTGTATGTCGTTAGCGGCCTTTGTCATGCGGTATGGTGGGCTGGGGTCAATTGAATATCAGCTTGAAACCCGCATTAAGACTAGGTTTCAGAGTTTAAAGCGGGCACTTGTTCCCCCGTTTGTTCCCCCGCTTTGCTGCTGCTACCCCGTTTTATTTTGATTGTTTTCGCCACGGGGAATTTTTTCTCTGCGTGACATCCCGTGTGGTTTCAAGCATGACAAACCGTTGAACTTTTTAGCCCCCCCCCTTATTTCGCGGCAGTGCATAAAACGTTTGGCTTCGGTAGGCAATCAACAATGGTGTGGATTAATTAGTGACCTACTTGCCGGACAAGCTGCAGGCCGCAGGGGGAAGTAGTTCAGCGCTTGCGCGCCCGCCATGGCTGTTCAATCGGGTGGTAGCGCTATCGCCCCAAGGGTGAAGCAGTTCGTGGGTGCGAAAGTGAGTGGCTAGGCGGCGCGGCCAGCACTTGTCAGCGATCAACTGCGGTTTCTAGGTTTAAAGGAAGGTTAAAGGCAACTTGGGCAGCATACTGGGCAAGAACAACCAGACCGTAACTACAGCGCAGCCGATGACCACGGCGGGCACGTTTTGAGTTCATGGTCAATGAAATCAGGTACTTACGTCATTAACTGTCGAACTCGGGTGCGACAGAACCTCGCTTGTGTCCACGTTGTTTATGTGGACACAAGCTTCTGGGAAATTGGCTCAGAAAGATAGGACGGGGTTTATTGATCGCTTACGAATCAACAACTTACGTCAGTTGGTGTCGAACTCGGGGGCTCCAGCCATGAGGCGGCTATTGCGACACAACCCTAAAAACGTCGTTCCAATGGGTCGCGCAGGTGGACCTGATGAGGTGGCTAAAGCCGTTGTTCGGTTAGCCAGTGACGGCGCATCCTATGTGCATGGAAGCATATTGGACGTGGCGGGTGGGCGATAAAACGATCTCATCTATTTTATTACTGAGATGGGATTTTGAAATTTTTACCATCTTCCATGATTTTTTTAGGATCAAATTTGTTTATCTCAGCGATTAAATCATTGGTGTAAAAAGGTGACGTGTCTTTAATTTTTTCCTTCAATCCCAAAAACTCAATCTCATCCGCCCATTCAGCAGCTGTTGTTTTCCCTATTTCTGATATGGATTTATCGTAGTGCGTATAGAGCGCCATTCTTTTTTTAATTGGAATACTGACCGCTTTGATTTGTTCTGCGAGTGGTATTCCACGAGGCGCAGCTTCGGGATATAGTTTAATGAACATGTAGGCTGCAGCTTCTGGATTGGATTGAATGAAATAACTGGCTTTTGCAACTGCACGCGCAAAACCAACTGCCACTTTGCGTTTTTTCTCCAACGTTTCTTTTGAAGCGGAAATATACAAACCACCAACCTTTGGCACATTATCTGGAAGTGTTAAATACCGTAATTTAATTCCAGCGGCTTCGATTTGACCAAAGCCGGTATCAAAATACACCAAACTTGAAACAGCATTTCTGATGACCGCTAGACCCGCAGTCACACCCTCACCCACAGCGAGCCACTTGACATCTTTTTCAGGATCCATTTTGTTTAAACGAACAATCGCTTTGCCTATCGGAAAGTCTGTAACTCCAAAACTAGAAACTCCAATAGTTTCTCCTTTGAGATCAGAAACTGTTTTGTAAGTGCTTTCTGGCTTAACAGCAATGGCCCATTTGAAGGGATAGGTGTATTCATAAAAATTAATTCCAGGCACACGCTCACCCTTGGCGGCCAACGGCAACTGAAAAGAAGGAACACCGACGCCAAATTCAATATGCTTTTGATCCAAATTAGCCATGACTGCAGCATTTGTTCCCAGCGTCACCAACTCAACATCAATACCTTCCTCTTTGTAATAGCCCAAAAATTGAGGGACGATAAAATTAATCACAATCGGAGAAATCGAGTTTTGTGCAAAACCAAATTTTATTTTTTCAAGTGTTTGTGAATGACTATTACTGATGAGCAAGAATGGTAAAACGACAACGGCCAAACATTTTGAAAATATGGCACACATTAAATTTTTCATTTTGTCCTCTTTGAATTAAAAATTTTAAACACCTAAACCTTGTTCGGCTTCTTCCATCCAAAAAACCAAATACTTTTGAAGTTGGCGCATCAGACTAATCAACATATATCCCGTAAAACCCAAAACAACCATCGCAGCAAATACACCAGCAGTGTCCGAAACCGCCTGCATTTGCATCATGATAACACCCATACCTTTTTGACCACCGCTAAATTCAGAAACCAACGTTCCTAGCATTGCATAAACAATCCCAATATTCAATCCAGAAAAAACCATAGGCATTGCACTGGGAAATTTAATTAAACGAAAAGTAGTCCAACGCGTTGCCTTCAGTGAAATCATCAACTCAATTCTCTCTCTTGGAAAAGATCGAAAACCCGATAATGAATTAATGAGCACAGGGAATAGTGTTAAAACAAAGGCCATCGCTACCTTTGACTCAATTCCGTATCCAAACCAAATAACCAGCAATGGAGCAATAGCCACTTTAGGAAGACTTTGTAATCCAACCACGTAGGGCAACAAGGCGGTTTCGATCATTTTGGATTCAGCCATCATTGCAGCCCCTACCAAACCAACCAATCCACCAATAACAAAACCCATCAAGGTTGCATTGAGGGTATCGGCTAAGTGAAACCAAAAACTAGATCTTGCAAATGGATCTTGACTTAAACCATCGTAAAGAGCGTTCCATACCAAAGCAGGTTTAGGTAAAATATAACTAGGCATATCGAAAAAAATAACGCTGTAATGCCAAATCATAAATCCAATACAGATGCTAAAGATAAAAGGAAACGATTGAATGAATCGCTGAAAAAAGTTTTTCATTTTAAGTCCCCAACACGTGCGTTTAGAACTCTTATCATTCCTGCCCCGCCTCATAACTACCCAGACAGCCACGTAAATGCTTAGCAATATCACCAAACTCTTGGGTGCTAGTTAAATCAATATGCCGTGGCCGTGGAAAATCGATGCGAATTTCTTCAATGATTTTTCCAGGTCTTGCAGACATGACTAGCACACGATCAGATAAAAAGACAGCTTCAGATATGCTGTGAGTGATAAAAAATACAGTTTTCTTCTTAACCATCCATATTTTTTGCAGCTCTGAATTCATTCGCTCACGTGTGAGTGAGTCCAAGGCGCCAAAAGGTTCATCCATCAACAAAATACCGGGGTCATGAATCAATGCCCTCACAATCGACACGCGTTGCTGCATACCGCCCGATAATTCATTAGGGTATTTATTTTCAAATCCATCTAGACCAACCAATTCAATCAACGAAATGGCAGAGGCCAAGTATTCAGTCCGATTCATACCAAGCACACGTATGGGAAGCAAGACATTTTCAAGGACAGTGAGCCACGGCAAGAGCACCGGTGATTGAAATACAACGCCCATGACATTTTTTGAATCTGAAATGGCCTGTCCTTTAAACATCACCTCACCACTTGAATGATGTACGATGCCTGCAAGAATTTTTAACAAGGTCGTTTTTCCACATCCTGATGGGCCCAGAATACTCACAAACTCACCGTCCATCAGGTCAACATGAATATGGGTTAACGCATCGACTGTCTCCCCCGCTTTTGTCTGGTATTTTTTAAACAGATTTCTAACCGACAATAAAGTTGTCGTTGGATTAACAGTATTCATGAATTTATTGCTTTGCATTCATTTCAAGATGGAATTCGAGTTTCCAACACGCCAATACCTTCCACTGATGCATGTATCACATCGCCAGGCTTGAGATAAAAAGCAAACGGATCGGGTTTTCTATGCATGGCTACACCCTCTGGCGTTCCTGATGCAATCATATCTCCTGCTGTCAAACCCGACTTCGACCAAAATGAAATTAATTGTTGAAAATTAAAAATCATGTCCGAACAAGATTCGTGTTGAACTGTTTGACCATTCACCTTCAAATCAATGACCAAGCGTGAAGGATCAGGCACTTCGTCTGCTGTCAAAATCCAAGGTCCAATCGGACCAAAGCCTGGAAAATTTTTACCGATCAGAATCATCTGATTGCGCATTTCTTTCTTTTGCCACTCTCTAGCCGATAAATCATTGAACACCGTATAACCAAACACATGAGACAAGGCGTCTTTCTCTGAAACATTGAATGTTGGCTTTGACAAGATGGCAACGACTTCAATCTCATAATCAAATTCAAGCACATCAGCAGGTCGCGCAACAGACGCGCAATGCGGCACTAACGTATGAGCTAATTTGATAAATCCGGTGGGAAAGTCAAAGTGAATACCTGTTGTACCTTGCTGCGTCCAATACTTCATACTCTCGTCTTTGTGACGGCCAAAATTCCGACCCGCACAAAAAACAGAACGTGCTTGAACTGGAATATCCCAAGGTACATCATCAATTTCAAGACACCATTTGGGGTCGGCAATCTGCGTAGCTTTTTGGAGCATCGCATTTAGTTTGTCGAGACCTGACAAGCCACTGGCAATCAGCGCCACCATGGTGACAAATGGCAATTGAATCTGAAGCGCTTGGGCAACTTTTGCAACATCGATTGCTTTGTCAACGCCGCCAACCTTGATCACAGCGGCCAATCGTTCCTGTTCATTTAAAAAATAACGACCGATCTTCATGCAGTCCCCATTTGTCTTAAATTGTTTGTCGCTTTCAAGTCGACTTTTAATGTGTCATCGAAAACCACGCGATAAGCATCTCTCGCCACATCAACAGTGACATAACCTTTTTGCACATCGTTTACAACTGACTGAATCTCACGTTGATCGGGTGATCCATAGCCACCACCCCCACCAGTATGAATAAATACACGATCACCAGGTTCAAGCGGTATATCCGTTGCTTTTAAGAACATTTTTTTGGCTTGTCCTTTTTTTTCAATCTCAACATAACCTGGCTCACCATCCATCCCCCCCAACAATCCCCATGGTGGACAACCATGCCGTTCAAATGTTAATGTTAGTTTAACGGGATGCTGAATTGTGTATGACTTATTTAAACCCACTCCACCTCTAAACTGTCCAGCACCACAGGAGTTCGCTCGAAATTCAAACGAGTCCACTTGTAATCCATACAGCGCTTCTTGAACTTCTATAGGCACATCCAATGTATCTCCATGCGCTAGGGTTTTAAATGGACCCGCGCCATCCTTACCCTTAGATCCGCCCCAGCCACCGTGAGCTGTATCCAAGTGTGTGAATAATCGCCCCGTATGTGGATTGTTGCCTTGAAATCGATGAGAGCCCATTGATGCATGATGGCCGCCAGCCACTCTATCGGGAACAGCGTCTGCAACCGATCGAATAATGGTGTCAATCACGGTTGCCAAAGGTGTGCTGTATCTGGCCATTGCAGCAGTTGCGCTGGCACTCAAAAATTTACCATCGGGCAATATCACTTCGAGTGGTGCAAAACTGCCTTCATTAGTAAATTCATCGGGTGATGTTAAGTATTTAAATGCAATCCTAGCTGCGGTAATTCCACCGCCTTCACGGCCTGAATTAAACGGCCCCTTCACCTGTGGATTGATGTCCGAAAAATCAACAATAAAACGCTCACCTTCAATTCGAACAGAAATTGGGCAAACAATTTTTTTATTCAATTCCACGCCGTCATTATCTAAAAAAGATTCGGCGTGATAAACACCATCTGGAATATTTTTAACCGCTTGTCTTACCAATTCTTCCGACTGTCTCCACATAGTATAAATGGCGTTCAAAGTCACTTGTGCACCAAATTTTTCTGCGATGCCCTTAAATAAAGCCGCACCTTTGATACATCCCGCTAGTTGAGCCTCTAAATCACCCATGACCATTTCAGGAAAACGTGTGTTGTATTCAATCATTCGATAGATTTCAGCAACAGGTTGACCATTGGCTCTCAATCGAACAGTTCGAAATTGAATGCCCTCTTGAAAAATATCGGTCGTATCGTTAGATGCAGACGATCCAACGTATCGCCCGCCAATATCCGTCCAGTGCGCCAAGATACACATGAATGCAATGACGCACCCTTTCTCTAA
>CAMARI010000004.1 GCA_945860515.1 Polaromonas sp. YR568 | reverse complement strand
CCCCGGTAGGTGCCCGAGCTCAGGCCCAGGGCATTGATGGTGCTAGAGCCGGCGATATTGGTGGCCGCTATGGCAATGTCCTTGCCTTCTGAGCCGCTGACGTTGGTCAGGACCAGTTCGCCATTGACCGTGCTGCTGGCCTTGACGTTTACACCGGCCGTGCTGTTGATCACGTTCACCAGGCCGTTGACATGCGTCACGCTGGCGGTGTCGACACTGACCCCGTTGATGACCAGCGGCATGCCGAATTTAAAGTCGCTGGGCTGAACCCGAATCTCATTGCGGGCTGTGGCCGTGACGCCGGTTTGAGTGGTTTTTACATTGATCCAGGTCGCCACTGCATCGGCTTGCAAGGTGGTGCTGGCTGCCGGGTCGGCCAAAGCGCCCAGGGCGATGCCATTCAGAACCAGCGCGTTGGCGCCAAGGCCGGTGGTGCTGGCCGCCATTCGGCCGCCCTGCAGCACAGCCGGAAAAGCCTTGGTGCCCGAAATTTGGTCTTTGCTGTCATAGACCGGCTGCAGCTGCACTTTGGCCTGGGCCCCGTAGAACACGTTCATGCCCTTGTAGCCGGCGGTGCCAGACACATTCAGATAGCTGGCGCTGTAGCTGGCGCCAGCCGCAAAACCGTTGTCGGTTTTCAGCAGTGCGCCTTGCAGCGCGGCGTCTCCGGCGATCGACTGGCCCAGCACCTGACGTCCGTCGCGGGTCAACACTTGGAGCTGCTGGCCGGGCTGCAAATCGTTCAGAAAAATGCTGACGTCTTGCAGACCGTTTGCAACCGTGGCAACGCCTGTCAGCGGCAGCGCGCCGGAAACCTTGACGGTGCGGGCGGCGCTCGGGTGTTCGTTGTTGACCAGGGCAGCGGCCAACATGGCCGGGCCGGCAGGGGTATTGGCTGGCGCAGCGCTGTAGCTGACACTGGCGTTGGTGGTGCTGGTGTTGTTGGCCCCTGAGATGACCCGAAACTGGGCTGCTGCTGCGACGCGCAAGGGGTCATCAAACGATACCCGCACAGAGCTCGCACTGTTACCTGTTGGGTTGACCTTGAACAGGGCCTGGCCGACCCCGCCATAGCCGTCGATGCCTTGCTGCTGGATGGCGTTGGTTTCATTGACAAAAACCCGCGCCAGGGAGTCCAGCGTGTTGCGGGAGCTGCCCAGAACCTGTTCGCGAAAGGTGGTCAAGCCGGCCAAGCTGCCGCTGGTGATGCCCGACAGGGACGACGGGCTGCCGTAAGGGTCCAGCACCAAGGCGACTTTTTCGGGAGAGCCGGCGTTGTAGTTGGCGGCAATACGCGTGGCAGTGTTGCCATTGACCACCACGTCCTTGGTCATGGTCGACCCCAGGCTGACAGTGACCGTGCCGTTGGCGCTGAAGGCGGTGTTGACGCGGGCAAAAGCCGACAACTGTTTGAGCAAGAGGTCGCGTTGGTCGAGCAGGTCGGGCGGCTGCGCCTGCTCGGTGCGCTGTTTGGTTAGCTGGCCGTTGACCAGCGCGAGTTGCCCGGTCAGGGCGTTGATCTGGCCAACCGCGCTTTCGACCAGGTTTTGGGTTTCCCCTTGCACCAGGTCGAGCTGGGCCGAGAGTTGCCCAAAACGATCGGCAATGCCCTGGGCATCGCGAATATAGTTGCTGCGCAAAACCGTCGACGAGGCGTCAGAAGACAGCAGGCGGGCCGATGAGAAAAACTGGTCCAGGGCGGAGCTCAGCCCCATGGTTTGGCCGCCCATGATGTCAACCACCCGGTTGGCGTAATTGACCATCGGCTCCTGGCTGGCCAGGTCGCTGCCGCTGTTGCGCATGTTCGACTCAATGAATGCGTTGTACTGGCGCATGATCCGGTCAACCGCCACCCCTGAACCCAAAAACACCGACCCCACGGGGGTCACAGGCAGGGAGGACAGCGAAACATCCTGGCGCGAGTAGCCGTCGGTGGCGACGTTGGCAATGTTGTTACTGACCGTGGTCAGTGCCTGCTGGTAGACGCTGACGGCATTGCCAGCAATGCCGGCCATATCACTCATAACGCAGGCCTTTCAGTGACATGGGCCCGTCGCGGCGCGGCAAGGGCGCCAGCACGGGGGCGGGCGGTTGCAGCGACACCGCACTGGCCGGGGCTGGCTGCAGTGTCATGGGGCCGCGTGCTTTGAGCAGCTCGGCGGTGGCTGCCGGGCCTGCTGGGTTATCTGCAGGCGCTGTGTTGTTGGGCATGTGCTTGACCAGCAAATCAGCCAGGCCCAGGCTGTTGCGTTTGGCCATGGCCACAGAAATTTCTTTGTCAAACATGCCCTCAAACGTGTCTTTGCCGGAGGACTCGTTGAGATCGCTTTTAACGCTTGCATCGCGCATGGACTTGAGCATCATCTGCAAAAACATGGCCTCAAACTGCTGCGCGGTTTCTCGGGTGGCGGCTTTGGCGTCGCTGCGGGCCTGCCCCTTGAGTTTGCCCAGGCCGTTGAAATCGAGGTAGCCGCTGGTCAGGGGCTCCGCGTTGGCAGGCGCTTGAAGGGTGTTTGACAAAGCGTCCATGTTTTTAAGCTCTAGATGACCAGCAACTCGGCCCGCAGACTGCCGGAGCTTTTGAGGGCTTCGAGAATAGCGATCAAGGCTGAGGTGGTGGCACCCACCTGGTTCACGGCATCCACAATTTGGCGCAAATCAACCCCAGGCTGGAACAGGAACATCGGCTTGTTCGCCTCGCTGACCTTGATCTCGGTGGCATTTTGAACCGCGGTTGTGGTGCCCTGCGAGAGCGGGCCGGGTTGCGAGACCTCGTTGGTCACGGCAACCGACACGCTGATACTGCCGTGATTGACTGCAGCGGCCGTGACGCGCACATTGCGGCTGATGACCACGGTACCGGTACGGGCGTTGACCACCACCCGTGCAGGTGGCTCTCCGGGTTGAACATCGATGTTTTCAATCAGGCTGACAAAGTTGACCCGTTGGCTGGGGTTCAAGGGCGCGCGCACGACAATCGACACGGCGTCAATTGCGCGGGCAACATCCGAACCAAATTGAGCGTTGATGGCTTGGGTGATGCTGGAGGCGGTGGTGTAGTCGCTCTCGCGCAGATTGAGCACGATGTTGTCAGACTTGTCAAAAGGGTTGTCGACCACTTTTTCTATCGTCGCCCCGCCGGGAATGCGTGAAGAGGTCGTCACGCCAGTCGACACGCTGGAGCCGGCAGCGCCAGCGCTGACACTGGTGGCCATCAAGGCGCCCTGGGCCAGCGCATAAATTTCGCCGTCAGCCCCGCGCAAACTGGTCAGCAGCAAAGTGCCGCCGCGAAGGCTGGTTGATTTACCGATCGCAGAGATATTGATGTCAATCCGTTGGCCCGGCTTGGCCATGCCCGGAAGCTCGGCGGTGATCATCACAGCGGCGACATTTTTGAGGTCGATTTTGGCGCCACTGCCGGCGGCCTCAAAGTCTGTCAGCGGGTTTTCGGAATCCACGCCCAAACGGTTCAGCAGGGTTTTCATGCTTTGGGTGGTGAACGACAGGTCAGTGCCATCCCCCGTGCCTTGCAAACCCACCACGAGGCCGTAGCCGATCAACTGGTTGCTGCGGTTGGCGGCGATGCTGACCAAGTCCTTGATGCGGTCAGCCTGAACTGTGGGTGCCCCCACGAGAACAAGCAGCAGAGCCAGGGTTTTGATGAGTTTATTCATAGCAGGCAGGTTGATGTGGCATTAAAACGGCCAGGCTTTGAGCAAAAAGCTGGTGGCCCAGCCGGGGCGGGTGGCAGCGGCCAGGTCGCCGGTGCCGCGGTAGGTGATTTGGGCATTGGCCAGACGCCGAGACTGAACGGTGTTGTTGGGCGCAATGTCGTCGGCGCGCACGATACCGCCCACCTGGATGATCTCCGCGCCTTCGCTCAGGGCCACTTGTTTTTCGCCGCGCAGCACCAAGTTGCCGTTGCTCATCACTTCGATGACTGACACGGCAATAGAGCCGGTCAAGCTGGCGGTTTGGTCAGCCTTGCCGGCACCTTCATTTTTAATGTTGCTACCCACCGAGGCGGTTCCACCTTTGATGAGTCCGGTAAGGAAGGTCGGTGCCGAGGTCGGAATGTCGTTGCTGGATGTCCGGCTGACAGTTCCATTTTGCGTACGTGCGGCTTGGGTTGATTCGTTGAGCAAGACAGTGATCACATCACCGATCTGGAAACTGCGACCACGGCCAAAAAAGCGCTCGCTTTGCTGGCCGTTGTAAATCGCGCCGGTGGCGACCGGGGGTAGCTTCTGTTCAACTGGAAACACTGGGGTAAACCCGCTGGAATGGGCAAGCGGTGCGGGCGGCAGCACAGAACAGGCGCTGCAGGCGGCTGCGAAGACGGGGATCAGGAGTCGTTTCATCTCAATGACTCCTTACAGGTTTTGGTTCAAGTACTTCAGCATGCCGTCGACCGCAGAGATGGCTTTGGAGTTAATCTCATAAGCGCGCTGGGTTTCGATCATGTTGACCATCTCTTCGACCACGTTGACGTTGGACGCCTCCAGGGTGCCTTGCATCAAGCTGCCGGCACCGCCAACGCCGGGTTGCAACACCTGGGCGGCGCCGCTGGCTGGCGTTGCTTTCATCAGGTTTTGCCCCATGGATTGCAAGCCTGCCGGGTTCACAAAACGGGCCAACTGGAGTTGACCCAGGATTTGCTGGCCGCCGGTCGACAACTCTACCGAGACGGTGCCGTCGCGACCGAAGGTGACGGTGGAAGCCGTGGGTGGAATCGTGATGGCGGGCTGCAGCAGCGCGCCCCCAGACGTGACCAGTTGACCGGTGGCCGAGACCTTGAAGTTACCGTCCCGGGTGTAAGCCAGCGTGCCGTTGGACTGCAAGATTTGAAAGTGACCGTCACCTGAAATGGCCAGGTCCAGCGGATTTTGGCTGTTCACCATATTGCCCTGAATTTGGAGCTTTTCTGTGGCGACGACCCGTACACCGGTGCCCAGCATCAGGCCGGTTGGGGCCTGTGTGTTGGTGCCCGTCTGGCCGCCCGCCTGGCGTATGTTTTGGTACAAAAGATCTTCGAACACGGCGCGGTCGCGCTTAAAACCAGTCGTGTTGACGTTGGACAAGTTGTTTGAAATCACGTTCATACGTGTCTGCTGCGCGTCCAGGCCGGTTTTCGCGACCCACATTGAGGCATCCATATCTAGCTCCTTTAATCAGTTGGGGACAGAGGTAAAAAACTGTCCGCCAGGTTGTTCGTTTCAATTCAGGGCAGGTAGGCGCGTGCGATCAACTTGACTTCATCATGGTTTCTCCAGATTCGTCATTTGTCTTGGCTTCTTTAATCATGTTGATCTGTTGCTCGAAGGAGCGACTCTGCTCGATCAGCTTGACCATGACGGCCATCGCGTTGACGTTGCTGCCCTCCAATGCGCCAGCGGTCAGACCCGGCAAAGTGGGGCCTGGCGTGATGTCTTGACCAGCGGGGGCGCCAACGACTTGATACAAGCCATCGGTACGGCGCTGTAGTTTTGTTTGGCTGGCATCTCGCAGCAGCAAATTGCCCAACAGCACCGGCGGTACGTTGGCGGTCGCCACTGGGTCGGTGCCATACACCGAACCATCCGATTGGATGGTCAGGATGACCCCAGGTGGTGCGGTGATCACTGCGCCGCCTTGACCGCGTACCGCGTGGCCACTGCCATTTTCGAGGGTGCCGTTGGATCTCAACCTCAAATCGCCGCGCCGGGTAAAGGCAAGCTCGCCGTTGGGCGCACTGACGCCCAACACGGTGCTGTCACTAAGGGCAATGTCAAGCTTGTTGCCGGTCGACATCATCGCGCCGGGCTTCATATTGATAAAGTCCTCGCTAACGGCCTGCGGCTGTGACCGGGTCGACATGCCTGCGCCATTGAAACTGGTGGCACGCTGGGCCGCTTCAAAGCTGCTCTTGAAGCCAACGGTCGTGATGTTCGCGAGCTCGTTGATCGACATTTGCGATGCGACGCGCTGCTCATTGATGGCAGCGACAGCATTAAAGGCTAAGCGGTCCATGGTTCAGCTTTCTATGAACGCAGGTTGATGATGGCCGAGGTCATGGTGGAGCTGGTCTCAATCGCTTTGGCATTGGCCTGAAAATTCCGCTGCGCGGTGATCAGGTCAACCAGCTCTTGTGTCAAGTCGACGTTGGCACGTTCTGTTGCACCGGCCCGCAAGGTGCCGAAACCTGCGCTACCGGCGGTGCCCAGTTGCGGTTTGCCCGAAGCGGCCGATGCCAGAAAGCTGGAGTCACCCATTTGGCGCAAACCAGCCGGGCTGGAAAAGTTGGTCAGCAAAATTTTGGCCAGCGACTTTTGGTTGCCGTTGGAAAACGATGCACTCACCAGGCCGTCGTTGCCAATCGTCACACCCACCAGCGAGCCTTCGGGCGCGCCGTCTTGCGACTGAGACAACACCGCAAATGGCGATGTGAACTGGGTCGAAGCGGCGTAGTCGACGTTAATCGTCAAAGCACCCTTACCACCTGCCAGATATACGGTTTCAAGCTGGGTTCCCTTGAGTGGGGAAAATAATTTACCCGCCGTGTTGAAGGTCAGCTCGCCTTTGTCCAGGTAAATCGGCGACCATGCTGGCAGGCTGGTGAAGCCGTCGCCGTTGGTGGTTTCCTTGCCGTCTTTGTCGATGTACTTGGGTTGCAGGGCACCGCCAACCAGGTCTTTGTGGTGGCTCGGCTTGATCCAGCTGGAGGTCGTCCCCCGACCCGCCTCGACCTGGTCCAGGCCCCAATTGCTGCTGCCAGAAATTTTGATGAAGGAGTCTGCACCTTTGGTGCCAGTGGTGAACTTGAAGTGGTTTTCGGTATAGTCATAACTGACTTTGACCCCATTGACGGTGGTGGGTGAATCACCGTCCGGGCTGGCCAGGGCGTTGATGCCTTTTTGCAGTTCACGCATAAAAGACTCGAGTGAGTAAGTCGGACTTGGTGGAATCACCACGCTGCCTTTGATGCCGTCAACGGTGACCACAAACGCGTTGTTGGTGGCGTCGACGGCAAAGTTATTGCCCACGTTGACAGTGGGCGGCTTGCCAACGGCTATTGCCGGGCTCGATGCGATCCCTCGGTTTGCCAAGTAGGAGATATCCACTTTGGCCGTGCTCAAGCCGAGCAGAGATGTTCCCGAGGCCGAGACCGCGCTGATCGCGATGGCTGAACCGTCGCCGGTGGTGCCTGAGCTGACCGCGAAGGATTTGCTGACGGCATCGTATTTGACCTGAATACCGTAACGCTGGTCGGTGATGGAGCGCAGCGGATTTTTATTGTTAGCCAACATTTTGACGCCAGACAGTCCGTCGGATCCCAGCGTGACGGCAATCGGGTTCAAGCCCAAAATGGTGTTGGGCGAGGTGCCGGAGGCCAGCGTCATGGTGTTGGCACCGGCATTGGTGCTGTCGGTGAACTTGAAGCTTTGGCTGCCGTAGTCGTAGCTCACCGTGATGGGCGAGGCGGCCAGGCCGGCGCTCAATGTGCTGCTGGCGCCCATGACGATGCCGGCGCTGGTAACGCCAGCCACTGCGGTGGGTGTAACACCGGCGCTGGTCGTCAGCCCGGCGCTGATTTGGTTGAGCACCACACTTTGTGCGGCAATATTACCCCCGGTAATCGGAGGCGTGTAGGCTGCTCGGGTTGCTGCCGCCTGGTTATAGACCAGAATCAACTGGGCACTGTTGGCAGGATCAATTTGAATATCGGTGATACCTTGAGCAGCGGCCGCTGTGCCTGCGAGGATTGCTTTTTTATTGGCAACGATCAGGGAAGCGGTCTGAGTTGCTGTGTTGCCTGCGGCAGAACCGGTGACGGCCACACCCATGAAGGTGCTGACGCTGGTGCTTGTGTTAGACAGGAGAACTGATTGTTTTGGGAACTGGTGGTAGGTCAGCACCACCGACGTGCCGTCAGCCCCCAGCTCAACATTCTCCAGGCCTGCATTGGCGGCAATGATGGCAGTTTTGTCGGCCACGATGCGGCCTGCGGTGGTAGCTGGCGTGTCGCCGGAAGCAGACGATGCAATCTGCCGGCTCATAAAGGTCACTGCGCCAGTGGCAAGGCCTGAAAGCACGACCGATTGCCGGGCATGACCGGCTAGCACCGAGTTGTTCACCTGAGTCTGGATGATACCGGTCAATTCCTCGACGCTGACGTTGCTTTCATCGGCAAAACCAGACAGCGTGATTTCAGCCTTGATCGGCGCGCCGTTTTGGACGCGCGAGTTGGTCATGGTGAACACTTTGTCTGGGTTAGTGCCGGCTGCGACCGACGTGAAGTTGAAAGTGGTTTCGTCGCCGAACTTGCGGTTCAGGTACTTGGTCGCTTCATTGGCCAGGGCGGCACCGGTGAGAACCGACGTCGAGTCCTTCAAATAGCTCAGATCGACTGTCACTGGCGCGGTGGAGCCGTCAATATTGACGGTAAAAAGATTGCTCAGGTCAATTGGCGTGGGTAGGCTTTTCAAGCCGGCAAACGTATTGGTGCCGCCTGACAGGTCAACCGTGGAGCCCAGTCCGCTGATGCTGGCTGGAACCGAGGTCCGTTTGTCGGTCAATTCATCCAGTGCAATCAACTGAGTTTTTGCTGTGGTGAGCTCGTCTTTGACATCCTTGTAGGATTTGATCTGGCCGTACTGGTTGACATATTGCAAATCACCGTTGACGTCAGTGGACTGGGCCAGGGCTGCTGACACCCGGTCTTCGCCCACGAACACATGGGTTTGCCACTTGTTGAACGGGCTGCTTTGGTTGGCGTTTTGGGTTTTGACGTAATAAATGGTGGCCAGGTAGCCGTTGCCCCCGTTGTCGTAAACGGTGAAGGCGGTGGACTTGTTGAAGGTGGCCGGGTTGGTCCGGCTAAAGGTCTCGGTGATCACGCTGGCGTCGGCCGGAAAGTTCAGGCCCAACGAGACTTTGGAGGTCTGCTTGGCTTCCCCCGAGGTTTTTTGTGGAATGGTCAAAACCACCCGGTCGTTCACGTTGGCGCTACCGGTGGAGTCCACCGTTGCGGCCATCAAACGCTGCCCGGCCGAGTTGACCACATTGAACTGCTCATTCAGCACAAAAGAGCCGTTGCGGGTGTAGGTGTCGGTCAAACCGTCGGCCGAACGCAGCGGGAAGAAACCGTCGCCGGTAATGGCCAAGTCCAGGGCGTTGGACGAAAAAGAAATATTACCCTGGCTGAATTCCTGGCTCACCTGCTTGAGGGACACACCCTGACCAACAGTACTGGAGGCTTTTTGCAGGGGCGAGGTGGCGAAAATGTCGCCAAAGTCAGCGCGCGAACGCTTGAAACCGGTGGTACCGACGTTGGAGATATTGTTGGCGGTCACGCCCAGCATGGCGGTGGCAGCGTTCAGGCCGGTAAGCGAGGTATAAAAGGACATGGTTGAAGACTCCGGTTGAGGTTGCTTTTGTTTTAGAGGGTTGCGTTGGATTTAGCCGTCAATTCGTTTGACATCAGATAACTTGATCGACTTGCCGCCTTGAACTTGCAGCACGATGGACTTGTCGGCTTGTTGGCTGATGCCGGTGACTGTGGCCATGGTGCTGACGGATGGGGTGGTGGTTTTACCCTCAACCACCGCTTTGGCAGCAAAGCGGTAGTTGCCATCGGGCAAGACGTTGCCGGCGTCGTTGGCGCCGTTCCAGGCCCAGGGCATGTCGCCGGCGACCTGGGCTCCAAGAATTTGGGTGTTGACCAGAATGCCTTTTTCATCAAACACTTGAACCTGAATGCCTTGGGCACCGTTGGGCAGGCTGACAATACCTTGGATGGGTTGGCCCCCGATGAGTTGAGCCGGCGCATCGGCCACCGACACTTTTTTACCCAGCAAGTTGGCACCAGCTGTGATTTGATTGCTGCCCATGCTGGCGACAAAATCGTTCAGCGTGGTCGACATATTGGTAGTTGCCTCTAACTGGGAGAATTGGGCCAGCTGGGCCACGAAAGCCTCGTTTTTGACCGGGTCGAGCGGATCCTGGTTTTTCAGCTGGGTGGTGAACAAGGTCAAAAAGTCTTTTTGTCCCATGTTCGATTTGGCGCTGCCTGCGAGCTCCGCCTCTTTGGCTGCACCGGCGGTCGTTTTGATGCTGGACGGCAAGGCGGAAGCCCAGGCGCTGTCCGTTTGTTTGTTGGACGATAAAAGATTGATGTTGGCCATAAGATGTCTTCAGCTTTCTTGCTCAGCTTTTGATAATGTCAAGTGTGCGAAGCGTCAATTGACGGGCGGTGTTGACGACTTCAACATTGTTTTGATAAGAGCGCGAAGCGGCCATCATTTCAACCATCTCGGTCATCTCATTCACGTTGGACAAGTAGATGTAGCCATCTTTGTCGGCCAATGGGTTTCCTGGGGCCGACACGCGGCCGATGCCTTTGGGGTCGTCTGTGATGCCGCTGATGCGAACGCCGCCCTGGTTGCCTTGGTCGGCTTTGCCCACTTGCTGATCGATGATGGTTTTAAAACTCACCCGCTTGGCCCTGAATGCTTCTTTTTCGGTACTAGCGACCGTTGATGCGTTGGCCAAATTGGAAGCGGTTGCATTCATCCTGGCGGACTGCGCATTGAGCGCTGAACCTGCGATTGCGAATATGTTGTCGAGTGACATGTTTAGTCTCCCCGCAGTGCTTTGCGAATACCACTGATGCGGTTTTCCAAAATGCTCAAGGTGGTTTGGTATTCGGCGGCATATTGACCAAACTTGGCCTGCTCGACCGGAAGCTCAACCGTGTTGCCGTCGATGGCCACGTTGAAGGGGACGCGGTACTTCGTGGCGTTTCGGGTGGAGTCGTCTCCGCTTTGAATGTGTCCGCCATGGGTGCCTTGGAGACTGCTGCTCAGTGTGTCCTTCAGCGCTTGCTTGAAGTCAATGTCGCGGGCTTTGAAGTTCGGCGTGTCTGCGTTGGCGATATTGCGTGACATGAGCTCCATTCGCAGGCTGCGAACGCCCAAAGCTTTTTCGTGTGCGCTAAATGCGCGATCGATCATGTTCATGTCAATGACTCCATTACGCTCAAGTTATTTGCCAAAATGCCGACACTCTTAAATTGTTGAAGCGATATTTCTACACTCAGCATTTTTTGTGCCATCAACAATTGCCGCTTTTCAAAGTGCCGCGCACCACTTGACCAGCATTGGCGGCCGAGGTTTTGGCGAGTTGCCTTGTCAAAGCGGCAAAGGTTTGCCGCTTTGCGATCGTTTGGCCGCTTCATCAAGGTGTCGTGTTACCGACGGAACGTTGCGTTGTCTGGATCGATGACCCGAGTGAGGCTGGCAGCCAGGATGCCAAGCGATCTGCGGCATTGCGCATCAAACCTTGGCGAATCGACTGCCGCGTGATGGGCGAGTCGGTGTTGCTGTCAGTGTGCAGCGCGCGTGCTTGTTTACCCTGAATGTTCAGGGGCGCTGTGGCTTGCTCTGCAGCGCGCGAAGCTGGGTTGAGTACCGACAGGTAGAGATCTTCCAGACCGACGGGGCCCTTGTTTTTCAAGCCGACATCGGAGAAATACTTTTCGACCAGGTTGAGCTGCTCGTAGACACTGAGGCCCAAAATGGCGCGCGCGTTGTCTGCATAACCAGCAGAAGCCGCACCGCGCGCCGGACCATCACAAAACTGAATAATGCCGTGACAGCGCTGGTTGCTGGCCCGCGGGTTCATGCCATCGCTTTCCATCAGGGTCATGCGCGCAAAGTCATCCGGCGCAAAGCCATGGGACTTGGCCATTTGCAAAATTTTGTCGTAAACCGGCAGTTTTTCAGCCGGCGGAATAAATCCTTTGGCAACCGCGCGGGTCAGGGTTCCTTCAAGGACGGGGTTGGCACTGCTACGCGCTGCTGGCCCGACTGTGGCCGTGGGTTGGACCGATCCAGTCGGCGAAGCACGACTGGCCAAGGACAGGGCTGCCGGAACCAGTGGTGCGGTCAGTGCCGCCACCCCTTGTCCTGCCGCGGCGGTGTTGCCTCGGGCGGCTGACAATTCGCGCGTTAAAGATGCAACATTGAGGGATTGCCCTGTACTGATCAGATCAGGATTACTGATTTGATTGGCTTCGGCCAGTTGCCGAACCAGCCGCAGTTCTTGGCTGTTGTTCAGCTTCAGGCCATGGCCCTGGGCTTGGGTCCGAACAATGGCGGTGAGGGTGTCACCCTTGGCGACTTTGACCTGGTTTTTGGGTTCTTCCAGGAGCTGTTGCAGAGACACAGAGAAATCTGATTTGGCTTTGCTGGCAAGCGTGCGTGACTGATTGACTGGCAACCAGGATGCGGCTACGGGCGTGGTGTTTAGCTTCTCGGATGTCGTCATTGTTCGTCCAATTTAAAAGAAGGTGGCACTTTTCTTGCTTGAATATGCCTCGAGCCTGTCATGGGTGTCAATTTTTCAACGTATGGGTGTGTAGATTGCAATTTCTGTACCATTTATCTTCGGAGTTGCGCAGGTTTGACCTTGGACCGCGCTGCGTCCGGCAAACTTTGTCGTACTTGCTGACGGGCTTGCTGTTGGGTGCGGCTTCGGCTCACGCGCAAGCTCCGGTCGGGCAGGCCAGCTTGCTCACTGAAGTTGGAAAATGGGTTCAGCAGACTCAGCAGTTGACACCCGAGCAATTTAGTTTTGCCCCGATGGACAGCCGAGTCCAATTACAAACCTGTGACCGTGCCTTGCTGATGGATCTGCCCTTTGCCTCGCGCGAAACAGTGCGGGTGCGCTGTCTGGGTTCAGTCAATTGGCAGCTTTACTTGCGGCTCGTGTTCACGCCCGGCCTCAATCCAGTGCTGGACAGCGTGAAGTCTGTGACTTCCATGCCTGCCAGCCCCAGCCCCAACGCCAACGCTAGCCCCAACGCCAACGCTAGCCCCAACGCCGGCGCTAACGCCAACGCCAGCCCAAGCGCCAACGCCAGCCCAAGCCCAAGCGCCAGTGCCAGTGCCAGTGCCAGTGCCGGTGCCAGCGCCAGTCTGGGTGTCGTCAGTCAAAAAGTGGTGGTGGGCAATTCTTTGCTACGGGTAGGTACCGTCATCACGCCCGATTTATTGTCCGTGGTCATGCATTCGGGTAAAGGCCTCGACAGCCAGGTCGTGACCTCGCTCAAGGACTTGGAAAATGGTGAAATGGTTCGAGACGTGCCCGCCGGCACCCCCCTGCGTAGCTACGATGTGCGCCGGACAGTATTGGTCAAACAAGGACAGATGATTCTGTTGAGCGTGGGCTCACCCGGTGGTTTTGCCATCACGGCGAGGGTTGAAGCCTTGCAGGATGGAAAAATGGGTGATCAAGTGCGCTTAAAAAATGCTGATTCGGGCCGACTCCTGACAGGTGTGGTGACGGGACCGAATGCGGCGCGTGGTTTGTGAAATTTTTTTTGAGTCAGGCCTCAAGTTTGCCGTGTTGCGTTCGATACATCCCAAGTGAAAACAATTTTTACCCGTGATAGTAAAGTGAGTTCAATATGACCGATCCTATTGTTAACCCGGCTGGACAGGCGCAAATCGCCTCTGTCGCTCGTAAAGTTTTGGACAAAGGCGGTAAAGCGGAGGCTGTGCCGTCGTCTCCCCCGTCCGAAACTGAAATCAATGCCCGCAGAGCTGCCGCAGAAGCTCGCGAAGCGCCAAGCGTTGGTTTTACCGAAGTGCAAAAGCGTCTGAAAGAGGAGCCTGATTTTGATCGGGCCAAAGTCGACGCGATCAAGGAAGCGATTCAAAACGGACAATACCCGCTGAACCCCAGGCGGATTGCCGAGAGTTTTGTTGCGCTGGAACAACTTATCAGCGATTGAGTGGCACTTGACCGACGCTATTGATCAGGCTACAAAACTGGCCGGCCAGCTGTCTAATATGCTGGAGCTGGAGTTTCAGGCTTTGCGCAATCAAGAAATTGATCAGTTTGAGCAGTTGCAGCCGGTTAAAAACGAGCTGATGATAGAAATCAAGCGGCTGGCGGATACGGTCGAGGATTTACAAACACGGGACGAATGGCAAAGTTTCCGGGAAACCATGGGATCATGCCAAAGTCTCCACAGGCGCAACGCCCTGCTGATGAGTCGTCAGCTGGAGGCGATCCGCGGCACCTTGCAGAGTCTGCGCTCGCCAGATTTGTCCACCCCGGTAGAAACTTATAACCGACTGGGCTACATCGCTCAATTTTCCCGCAATACCTCTTACAGCGATGCTTGAGCCTCATCGGTCTTGTTTTTGGGTGTCAATTTCTCATCGCCTGGGCGCATATTTTTCAACCAATAAACCCACGTCAAGATAACTGAGACGGTGCGGTAAAGCTCGGGCGGGATTTCTTGGTCAACTTGAAGTTGAGTTAACTGTGCCAGCAGTTCGGGATCTTCAGTGATCAAGACGCCGTGCCGACGGGCCTCGGCAATCATGTCGAGTGCAAGGTCTCCCTCCGCTTTGGCGCTCACGATGGGGGTGATGTTGTGGCCATATTCGATGGCCACAGCTTGGCGAGGCAGCGTCATACCCGGTAATCGAGAACCACACCAGGTGCCGCCATCATCGGCGCAGTGGCTACTGGCGCTGGGCGGGCTCCAACATGCGCTTGAAACGAACGCATCAATAAGCCAGCATCTTGCAATTGCTGCTGGAGTGCAGCAACCCTGCTTTTGGCATGGGCGACGACCCAATCGCGCACAGCCCACATGACCAGATCAATCTGGTTGGATTCACGCAGCTCAGCCTTGAGCCAAAGTTCGCCGAAATCCTCGCTGCGGGTGTGAATACTGACACTGAGCACTGCAGATGCCTCGCCAGTTGCCAGTTTTCGTTCAAACGCTATCTCGACTGGCGGCTCTTGGGCCATGGGCAACTGCACGGTGATCGCCATTTCACCCGCGCGCTGTGCCTGAAGTGCGCTCAGTTGTGCCGAATCAAGGTCAGCAATGGCACGCTTGATCTGCTGTACGTCGGTGTCGTGCTCTCCCGAGCTATCGGCTAAAGCGGCCAACAATTGATAGAGCAGTTGTTTGGGGTCGTTTGCATGCGGCTTGCGGGCTCGGTCGATGCTCGCCTCTGATCCCATGACCGCGCTCACCACCCATCGAATCACCTCTGGGCTGAGCTGCCCCGGCAGCAGGCGCATGGCCTGCCACTGCATCTGGAGGTCACTTGGCTTGGCCAGTTTAGCCATCAGGGCGTCGAGCCCGCCCGGGGCCAACAATTGCCGCAGGTCAGGCTGACCTGGCTGACGGTAAAACAGACTGGCCAAGTGGGAGAAGCTGCCCTCGGTGCCGGGCAGTTTTGGCGGCGCGGGGCTCGCCAGACCTGCAGCGTTCGCAGCAATGGCATTGGCCGTGATGGGGTTCAGGCCCTGGTCACGAATGGGGTGCAATAAAACGGTTCCGTCGGGCAAAACTTGAGCTTGAAAACGCAGCCGTTGACCAGTGACCAAATCTGGCAGTCCAGGCATACCAATCAGGCGCCCCTGCAATAGCAAAGTCGATTGATTGCCTTGAGTCTGAACCAGGGCTTGCACCACTTGGCCGTCTTTGAGGTTGAGCGCGCGCGCCGTGATCGCCTCGACCAGGCTTGGTGATGAAGAGCCTTGGGGAAAGAGAGGGTTGGCGCGAACTTGCGCAGCGCTCTCCGTGACGGAAATCATGGGTACTGCACCCAGCGCCGGCGTTCCTCGCTGCTTGATCCGCTAGCCGGTTGTTGTTGTGCTACGTCGACAATGGGCACGGGCGGCAAAAACCTTTTCAGCAGTTGCTCATGGTTGGGGACAGTGAGGGCTACGTTTTTGCGTAGTTGGGGCGCTTTCCCCTGAAGGAAGGCGCCCGGGTTTGATTCAACATAGGCTTGGCGTAGCAGCTCAATTCTCAACGGACTGTCGGCCATGGTGTTGGCAATGACGCGGTCTAGTGACTCGCCTGGCTTGGGCTTGTAGGTGCGAAGTTGTTGAGTTGGCAGCGCGGGGCTCTGGGCTGAGGGCGGACGGGGTTGAGTTTCGGCGTGCGCTTGACCGGTTGGCCAGCACGGTATGAGGACAACTCCGCAAAGCAGGATAGCGGCATGCGCGCGCGGGCTAAGCATCATGGTGCGGCTCCTCTTGTGGGGGTAACAGTTTTCTCTACGGCCCAGGCAACCCAGTTGCGCTGAACATTTTTCGCTGCGCCAGCTTGAACCCTGAGCAGGGCATGGTGTTGGTCGACAAGTTGCACTGTGGCCAGCACAGAGCTTAGTGTGCTGTTGGCTTCAAGCAGGCGTTGCGGTATCTTGTATTCGTCAGCGAGCAGCCATTCATCACCGACTCTCACCCCTGAAGCGGCACCGGCATTGATCCGAAACTCTGATGGCGCGGCCTGGGTGACCTGTGCCACAACCGGCAAGCAGCTCAAAGTCTCTTGAATTTCTTTCGCCCAGCTTTGCGTTTGCTGGAACACCCGCTGCTTTGACGCGGGATTCAATCGACTCGCTTCCAGGTTGTTCAGCTCGGTTTGAAGCTCGATCGGGGCCGTCAGTTGGAGTACCGGCTTGCTTTGCAGGCGGGTGCCGAGGGTCATGTGCAGTTGTAACTTCAGCGGCGGGTTAGGCTCAAACACAGGACTGTCGTTTTCCCCCATGAATTGTCGATGCGCCGCGTACTGCTCGGTGATCTTTGACTTGGTAACTGACGTGACCGAGATATTTATTTGCCAGGGAATGTCGTCCGCACCAGATGCCAGCAAAGCCTGGTTGTAGCTTGAACGCTGGACTTCGGCTTTGGGTTCAGACAGACGCCATATTGTCGTGTTCGGGTTGCTGCGTTCCCAGTCTGACCTGAACTGAGCCCTCAGCTCCATCAGCAGCCGGAGCTCGTCGACATTCCACTGTGGGCTCAGGTCCCAGTTCAAGGCTGCAACATGAACCAAGTGGCCGGCCTCAGCGCGCTTGCAGTTTGTTGACTGCTGATTTTTGCTGGCTTGAGCTGCTGCAAGGGCGGCCTTGGACGGTGCCGGTGTTTCCCAATCCAGCTTGGCGCTGAGCTCTCCCTCGAGATTTTTTTCGTAAGACAGCACGCGCACCCCACGGATCTTCATCCCGCTGCGAAAGCTGCTGCTTTCTCTGAGCACACCTTGATCATCGATCCACTGTGTCACTTGCACCTGTGTTGGCGCATCCAGGGCAGCTTGTACCAGTTCGTGCCGGATGGCCGCTAATTTGTCCGACGGCGACACTGGTTGGGCCACAGCGCTGGCCGAGTAAGCGAGCCAGCACAGGCTCAGCATGAGTGCGAGCTTGCGGTGGGCCGGGAGTTTGGCGCTAGGGTTCATGTATCGCAGTCTGAGGCACAAGGGAACAGCCGCTTGACTTTATTTGTTTTTGGCCAGAATCTGGCCCAAGTAAAGCTGACGCAACTCCTGAACCACCTCTTTGTCGAGCGACAAGGTGGTTTCATAGGTGTCATCTCCCGTGGGAGTGATGGTCACCAAAGTGGCGCCATAAATGACGCCTTCGACGCGGCTGCGAAAAGTGTCGTTTTGTACCACCATGTCGGCTACCGTGGCTGCCGCGTCAAGCTTCAGGCCGTACACCTGTTCTGTCAGGGAGCGGTAGGCATCGAGCTTGGCTGCACGGATTGCCAGCAAGCGCTGTTGCGCTGGTACTCGATGATTTTGAATGCTGATCACCGCATAGCCAGTGGCTGTGAGGGTTTCTCGCTTCTCGATCATGGGCTTCTGGGGGGTTTCATTTATCCTGACAGTCAGGGGTGAGAAACCGCAAGCGCTCAACATGACAAGTGTCAGGCTGAGGCTTAGGCTGATGGTGAATAGACGTTTCATCGCTGGTCCTAAGTTGTTGAAGCTTATATCGACAGCAAACGCCGGATCTTGAGGGCGTTGAATGCAGGTGACGCAATAGCCATGGCTGTGCCTCAAGCCTGGTCTTGTGTTGCCGCTTCGTGAGCCAACGCTGGTACCGACCCCTCACCGGCAGCTAAGCGGTAGTACTGAAAGGCCAACTGATAATTTTGATCGGTGCCTTGTGCATTGGCATGCATAAAGCCCAAATTGAATTGGGCGGCCGTGTCACCCAGGGCTGCGGCCTGTTGGTAGTAATCCAGCGCTTGCGCCGGATCGGGGGCCAGCACGTCACCCAGCCAATGCAGACGACCCAGGCTGTACAGCGCCGCCGGATCACCTTGTTGCGCAGCCTGTCGGAACTGATGCAGTGCCTGGGCTGCGTCAGAGTCGCTACCCAGGCCCGCGGCCAGCATCCAGCCGAGGTTGAATTGGGCGCGGCTATGGCCGAGATCACTTGCCTTTTTAAAACACTGAAAAGCTCGCGTCATGTCTTGGGGTACAGCACGCCCGTGGAAATACAGCAGTCCCAAGCCAAAAAGAGCGTCTGGCTGGTTTTGGTCTGCAGCCGCCTGGTACCAATGCAGGACTTCGCGATCGTCGGTGCAGGGGACTTGTCGGTTTGCCAACATCACCCCCAAGTTGAATTGGGCTAAAGCAAAACCGGCATCCGCCGCTTGCTTGTACCAATGGGCGGCCTGAACCGCATCGGGCGCGCCTGCCTGACCACTTTCATAAATGAGCGCCAGGTTGAATTGGGCGCTTGGATCGCCCCTGTTGGCTGCCAGGAGGTAGGCAGCATTCAGTTCTGTGCCCTCCGGTTTGGCTTTTGCTGTGCGTGTTTGCGACCGCAAAACTTGCAGTCGCGCTTCAAGGTGGCCTTGTGCCGCGGCTAACTCGAACAACTGGTCTGAGCGAACCTCATCGGCCTCAATGCCTTCGCCTGAGGCCAGCATCGTGGCCAGCGCATATTGGGCCGCTGCACAGCCTTGTGCTGCTGCTGATTCGTAGCAGCCAGCGGCTTGTTGCAGGTTCTGTGGTGCGTCCTGTCCGAGTGCGTACATCACGCCGAGGTTGTGCATGGCTGCCGAGTCGCCAAGGTCGGCGCTGCTCTGGTAGAGCTGGCGTGCTTGACGCAGCGCATCGCCGATCGCATCTGGCGAAGGAGGGTCGCCCCCGTCAAGCTGCTTGGCATCTTGGGTTTGCATCACGGCCAGGTTGAAAAGCGCTTCACTCAAACCTTGATCAGCAGCAGCTTTAAACCAACTTTTGGCAAGTTCTCGGTCTTGGCCAAAACTCAAACCCACTGCCAGATTAAATTGGGCCAGTGCCAGTCCTTGTTGAGCCGCCTTTTCAAACCAGACCATGGCTTGCGTAGGGGGTGGCTCATCGTCCTGACCAACAAGCGCCATCAAGCCAAGGTTGTATTGAGCCAGTGAATCGCCCCGCGCTGCAGCCTGTTGGTAACAATGGCTGGCCAGAAGGTCGCTTTGGGCTAGGCCCAGACCAGCGCTGTAGAGAAGTCCCAAATTGCAAAGCGCCTGCGGATGCTGTTGCTGTGCGGCCAACTGTAACCAATGGATGGCTTGTTCAGGATTAACGGCGACACCTTGGCCGGTTTGGTAAAGGGTGGCAAGTTGGAATTGGGCGACAGCCAGGCCTTGATCAGCGGCCATCTGGTACCACTGGAAGGCTTGCGCCAAATCTTGGGCCACGCCGTGGCCATTGGCAAACATGATCCCTAGATTGAACTGGGCTGCTGGATGGTTGAGCGCAGCGGCGAAACGGTAGTGTTCGATGGCTTTTGCCATGTCCGGCTCTGTGGTGTCGGACCGTCCTCTGCCTTGCGCGCACATCACAGCTAAGTTGTAGTGTGAGTCAACATGCCCTTGAGCCGCCGCCAGCTTGAAATACTTGAACGCTTCATACTCATCTTGGGCCGCGCCTTGACCCTGCCCGAGCATTAAAGCCAAGTTGTACTGGGCCGGTGCATCACCTTGGTCGGCGGCCAATTGATACCACTTACAAGCAAGTGCCTGGTCTTGCGGGACGCCGCGTCCCTGAGACAGCATTGAGCCCAGGCTAAATTGGGCGTAGCTGTGACCCTGAGCAGCCGCAGACTCAAACCAATTGCGAGCCGTTTTGGCATTGGCTTGAAGGCCATCGCCGTCCAAATACATGCAGGCCAGATTAAATTGTGCGGTCGCGTTACCTTGCACCGCTGCGCGCTCAAACCAGTGCGCCGCCTTGGCTAAATCTTTCTCTACCCCCTGTCCGTTGCTGTACATAAACGCCAGATTGGTCTGCACATCGGGCAAGCCTTGCTCGGCAGCCTGCAAGTACAGTTCGAGCGCCTTCTCATTGTTCTGGGCGACGCCTTGCCCGTTGTTGTACATGAAGCCCAAGTTGTACTGGGCCGGTGCGTAGTTTTGAGCCGCGGCCAATTGGTACCATTTCAAGGCTTCGGCATAGTCTTGCGTGACGCCTTGACCATTGGCATACATAAATCCCAGATTGTTTTGGGCAGCGGCAAAGTCCAAAGCTGCCAGCGGCCGCGAAATCCGCAGGGCGTTGGCGAAGTCGCCCCTTCCGTATGCGGCGTCGGCGTCAGCCAGCAAGCTTTTCACGGCGCGGCCCAGGTTTGGCGTTTTGAAGGGCTCAGATGCGTCATGCTTGCGGGGTGTCTGTTTGAGGTAAGCCGGTGTGCCGAACCGGGTGTCCTTGATGGGTCAAGGCATACAGTCTTTGTCCCAGCGGCGCATGGGCTTGCTGCGACAAGACAAGGGTCTTGATGGTTTGATGGGCTTCGTAAGGCCCGCGCGGCAGGTGCGCCGCAGCCTCTATGTGGTCGGCTTTGCCTTGGCGGTGCTTTGCATTACTCATGAAGTTCCTTCGGTGCCCTGCGTCTTAAATCAGGCTCAATCAGTGTCTATTTTTTGACAAACCGGTTTGCGTTTGTCGAAAAAAGCAAATTTCATGCCGGATTCTTTTCCTCCGGCAACAGCATGTTGATTTGATCAGCAGACATCGCCTGAACCTCGAAGTGCTGGTGCTCGACCACCAAAGGGATAAACCAGCGCGGGGCAAAAGCGCTAAAAAATTCAATGTCCCACGGTAGTTGGCGAAGTGCGCTCAGCGTGGCCCAATTCCAGAACGCGTCGTACTTTTGCAGCAGATCGCTGCTCCAAGGTAGACGAGGATTTGAACTGAGTCTTTCCCAATCCCATTGGTCCGAGTGCTCAGCGAGCAGCAAGTCGCTCCAGGGCAACTGGTCATTGCTGCTGAGGCTGACCCAGTCCCACTGGTTCTTGAAGTGATTGAGCAGCAGATCGCTCCAGGGTAGGCCGGTATTCCAGCTCAGGCGATCCCAATCCCAACGCTCAAAGTATTGCTCCAAAAGGGCTATCGACCAAGGCAGCGCCGGATTTCCGCTCAACGCTGCCCAGTCCCAATGCCCGGCCTGCGTGCCCAGCAGTTGTTCGCTCCATGGAAGGGCCGGGTTATGGCTCAAGGCTTTCCAGTCCCAACGGGTCAGCCAGTGGGTCAATAAACCGTCATGCCAGGGCAGCGTTGGGTTGGCGCTGAGTGCGGACCAATCCCAGCGCTCACTGTACTGAGCGATCAGCTCCAGACTCCAGAATAATTCAGTGTGGGTGCTGAGAACTTTCCAATCCCACTGGTCTTCAAACCGCGCAATCAGCTCGAGGCTCCAATGGAGCCCCAGGTTGTTGCTCAAGCTGGCCCAGTTCCAAAATGAAGAAAATTGGCTCAGCAGGACAGGATCGCTGGGAATTGATCCGTTGGCGCTTAGCCCCATCCAGTCCCACTGACCAGCATGGCGCTCTAACAACGCCGTTGTAATGGGTATGCCGGTATTCCAGCTCAATGCAGTCCAGTCCCAACGGTGGGCATGGGCTTTGATGAAGCTGGCGCTCCAAGCCAAATTTGGGTTGCGACTTAGAGCGACCCAGTTCCAGTGGTGGGCATAGGCCTCGATGAGTTCACTGCTCCAGGGCATCCCTGGGTTGGCGCTTAACAGTTGCCAATTCCAGCGGTGTGAAAAGCGCTCTATCAAGTCTGCAGACCACGGCAAAGCGGGGTTCTTGCTTAACGCGATCCAATCAACATCGTTTTCATGCTGCGCGATCAGATCTCCCGACCAGGCCAGGGCTTGACTGCTGCTCAGCGTGCGCCAATCCCAGTGCAGCGCAGGTTGCCGCAGCAGATCCATGCTGAGCGGGTGATGGCGCTCGGCGCACTGTTTAAGAAGGTTCGGAAAGTCCTTGAAAAATTCCAAGGTGCGTCTGTCTTTTGCGTCGGCCAAGGTCTGTGCGACCAGTTCCAAGCGTTGCTGGGCGACGGCGCTCGGCGCACGGTTGGTCGCGATCGTCAGCGCAGTGCTCATGGTGCTGGCTGCGCAATGACTTCCAGTGCCAGGCTGTAGCGTTGTATTTCGGCTTGCAAATATTCACCTTGTTTAGCAAACCACACGTCCCAGTTGCTCTGGGTACTCAGGGTTCGCCAGGTCGGACTCTGCTGAAGATGGCGAAGGGTCACACATCGACTTGACAAGCGTTCTTGCAAATCAGCCAACCGTTGCTTTAGACCTACAAATGAATCTGCCGCTGTGCTGGTACCGCCAAAGGGGACTTGCTGCAGCTGCTGCTCGATGGTTTTGAGGACTGAAAAATCGAAGTTGCGATAGCTACTTTGGACGCGCTGGAATACTTCTTGAGCTTGCAGTTTGTGCTGCTCTTGAACCCGGTCGGGGTGGCATAGCATGGTCAATTTTCGATACAAGTGTTTGATGTCCTCGTGCTGTGTCGCACCGAGCGGTTCAGCAGTTGGGGGCTGAGCTGGTTGGCTTTCCTTGCTCCGAAATTGAGCGAAATCAGCTTGAGCCGCTTGAGCTTCAACTTGCTCTTTTTCGTTTTCTGATTGTTGGTAAAGCTGGGCCAAGTAGCGTTGTTTTAAATCCAGATAGTGGCCTACAACATCACCAATCGCGTCGTCCTGCTGGTTGTCAAAAGCATTGATTTTTTGGTGCATGTCGGCGATTTCCTCATCCAAGGCCATGCTGTGCTCTGCCAACAAACCGAGTTGCCAAGCCATAACCTGTGCGGTCGGGTCCGCGCTGAGGACAAGCTGGTTACCCAGGGGGCTGGATGTTGCATTTTTGGGGTCGGACAGCGGTAAATCGACAGCACCTGGCGCGGATTGCCGCAACTGGTTTAAACCTTCCAGACAAGCGGCCACAGCATGTGGCTGATTTTGAATCACGATGCCAGAAAAGACTGACTCGGCAGCAGAATTCACATGATCAAAGTTGCCACTGACTGCCACGCTTTGGTCGATCACGCAGGCCGATGTCCTCAAACTGGTGTTGTCTGCCTGAAGCCAGATCAGCTGAACCCCCATTGCGACAAGCCTTTCCCATGCGAGGCCCGTATGGATGTTCTGCTCAATCGCTCGCACGATCAGAGTCACCTCCAGGCCGCGCCCTCTGCAAGCCAACATCAGTTTGAACCAGGCAGGCGAGCAGGCTGCGTCAACGCAACTGATGATCTGGAACTGCGACTGTGTGATGAGCGACGTCAGGACATCCCATGTGTCGCTAAAGTGGGCGCTAGAAAAATGGCCCTCAGGCGCGGGGTGGACGGTCGACGCTGACATGGTGCTCTGAACGATGACTGTGGATCGGGATCAGTCGAACCCATGGTAGTTGTTCTGTTTGCACGCGCGTGCCATTTCTTGCGCCTGTGCTATCTGGGCCGGAGGCATCAGCCTGGACACAAAATCCCGTCCATCGAGGGCATTCTCATGCGCATGGGCCGCTGCCAAGTTAAACCACATATGTGCCCGGACATAGTCTTGCAAGACGGCTTGGCCTTTGGCGTACATCCAGCCCAAAGCAACTTGCGCATCGGCCTGACCTTGGCACGCGGCTTGTCGGAAGCAGTCCAGTGCTAATTCGTGGTCGGGCTCCGAGTTTTCGCCTGCTTGGTACATCAAGCCCAGGTTGTAGAGCGCCAGTGGTTCTCCCTGGTCGGCAGCCGATTTCATCCATTGCAGGGCTTCGCTGTTACTGGCGTCCCCACCTTGGCTGTTGGCGAGCATGACGCCTAAATGACATTGAGCCATGGCGTCGCCTTGCTCTGCCGCCAGTCGATACCAAGTCATGGCAGCGGCCTCGTCTTGTTCAATATCAATCCCATTGGCGTACATCAGCCCCAAGTTATATTGAGCAGCTGCGTTACCCTGATGCGCAGCAGCAAGGTAGTACTGCAGCGATTTTTCAGTGTTCTTAGGCACGCCATGCGCGGTGCTGAACATCACTCCGAGGTTGTATTGCGCTGAAGATTCGCCAAGGGCTGCTGCACGCTCGTACCAATAAACTGCTTTGGGGTAGTCAAGCGGAAGGTCAAGACCGCTGGAATACAAAACCCCTAAATTAAATTGCGCTTGGGGGTGTTCGCGCTCGGCTGCAAGTGTGTACCAATGGCTGGCCAACTGAAAATCCCGAGCATGCCCGTGTCCGTTGGCGCACATGACACCCAGGCCATATTGGGCTTGTGGGTCGCCAAGATCTGCGCCGCGTTGGTAATACGCTAGCGCTTTTTCGTAGTCTTGTGTGACTCCTTGTCCGTTGGCGTACATCACGCCAAGGTTGACATGGGCGGTCGTATCCCCCTGATCCGCTGCGGCCTGGTACCACCTCAAGGCCTCATGCAAGTCGGGGCCGACGCCATCACCGTTGACGTACATCGTCGCCAGGTTGCATTGTGCGGACGCTAGCCCCTGCAACGCCGCTGCCCGGTACAAAAGATGGGCCTGATGGTAGTTTTGGTCTACGCCCTGACCGCTGGCGTACATGACCGCCAAGTTGGATTGGGCGGCGGCTAAGCCTTGTTCGGCGGCGTGCCGATAACACCTGAACGCTTCTGCGAAATTCTGGGTCACTCCCTGACCTTTGGCATACATCAAGCCGAGGTTATTGAGTGCTGCAAATTGCGGATCAACAACGGTGTCTGTCACGGGTGGAAGTGTCTTATTTCGTGAGAATTTGGGCTATAGCAAGGAGCGACATCAAGTTTTCATATTGTAAAAGCCGAATCAACATCTTTTCACCGTGATCAGAGGTTATTTGGTATTATCGATTCTACCAATTTAAGGAATTTTTTTGAATTCAATGATTTACAGAATTTAAAATTGCGTTCTACTTAAACACTCGGCATGTTGATTCCTAAAGACACGTTCAAATTAATCGGCAACAGTGATGCTCTCCAAGCAATCCGAAATCTGCTTCCGGTTGTTGCGGCGTCAAGCTCAACAGTGTTGGTAAGCGGGGAAAGCGGTACCGGTAAGGAAATAGTAGCGCGTTTGCTGCATGATTTGTCACCTCGCTGCGACGAAAATTTTGTCCCTGTTAACTGCGCTGCTATCCCTAAGGATCTGATTGAAAGCGAATTGTTCGGTCATTGCAAAGGTGCTTTCACGGGCGCTGTGGTGGACCGAAAAGGGCGGTTTGAACTAGCCCACAACGGTTGCATATTTCTTGACGAAATTGGCGACTTGCCACTTGAGCTCCAAGTCAAGTTGTTACGCGTTCTACAAGAGCGAAGCGTTGATCCACTGGGTTCCAGCAAATCGGTGGCAGTTGATGTTCGGGTGATTGCCGCAACCCACCGTAATTTGGAAGTTGAAATCGAGGAGGGGCGCTTTCGTGAAGACTTGTATTACCGACTCAATGTGTTGCCCCTGCACATGCCTGCGTTGCGCGAACGTGCGATAGATGTGCCTTTGTTACTGGATTTTTTTGTCAAAAAGTTTGCAGCGAAAGACCAGAAACCTATTGAGTTTTGTCCTGACTTTACGCACGCGCTACAGAGCTACCACTGGCCTGGAAACGTGCGTGAACTGTCCAATTTGATTGATCGCTTCAGCACCCTTTTTTCCGGACAACGTCTTGAGTTAAAGCGGTTTTCGGACTCGCTGTTACCCAAGGGTCTGGCCAAGTTCAAGGCTCAGGCGAACTCTCGAGAGCCGGTTCGATCGCCTCCAATCCTCGTTGATACAACTGAGTTTCAGCCTAGCGGCGACCAAGACAGCGCGCCAGTTTCGGGGGGGATTTTTGACGAGTTCTCGCCTGAAGCGGCGAATGAGTCCATGCTTAACGCGACAGAACAAATCTCCTTTTTGTCTGAAGCCTTACCCGTTTTGCCCCCCGAGGGGCTGTCACTCAAGCACAGACTTGCTGAAATTGAGCGTGATTTGATCTCGCAGGCGCTGAGCCGGGCCAAGGGTAATGTGTCCCAGACAGCACGAATTTTGAACGTGCAACGAACCACCCTGATCGAAAAAATTCAAAAATTCGGTTTGCGTACCGCCTAGAAGTTTCGAATCGGTTTATCAGGGCGCTGCTGCTGGTGCGCTTTGTACCCGTGGGTATTGGACCAAGCGTTCAACCGGCTTGGGCGGTGCGGGATTCACTGCTGGGGCTGGGGTTGGGGGCGGGGTTTGATTTTGGGTTAGGGTTGGAGCCGGGGCCGGGGTTGGGGTCTGGGTTTTCTTTTGCTGACGCAGCAAGGAGGCTTCTACTTCCCGCCGGATCGTGACGACATCAGGGTCTGTCGCGGGTTTGGAACGCTGTTGAGCAGCCAAACTTTTAAGGGCACTGGTGTTGCCTTGAATTTGAGCCTCCATGGCTTGCAACAGCTTGCCGATGTCCGGCGTTTTAGGGTCTTTAGTTGTCGTAGCAGCGACGTTTTGTGCCCCTTTCAAAGCTTCATCCAACCGCCCGTCGAGCTTGACTTGTTGATCACTGAGCGCACTTTGATTGCTTGCTATCGTGCGCAAAATGTCGCCACTGGCGTTGAGGATTTCTATCGACTCATTCATCGTGACGATCCGCTTTCCGACTGCCACCAGCATCGCATCGGCCTGCGCAATGCGCTGCTTAAGGCTAGAAGACATAAAAACGAATAAAACCGTGGCAACCACCAAAAGCGTGCCGCAACTGACGAGAACAAGCACGCCCAGTTTGCGTTGTGTGTCATAAAGCTTGGTCAGATTTTGAGTGGCCTGTTGAAGGTCATCCCCGGCCTTGAGTGCGTGGTTTGCCGCCTGGTTGGCCAGCTCAGCGGAGTCCAGCATGGTGGACTTGATTTCTTGGACCTCTTGGTCGTCTTCCATGGCTTGGCGCGCGGCTGAAGACATTGTTTCGGCCGCTGGCTCAGAATGCTCTGCAGGACCCGGCTCGGAAAGTTCTGACTCGGGTGTTTGCGCTGGACTGTCGGTGCCTGGCTGCGTATTTGTTGCAAGCGGCTCCAAAGCCGATGGTTCACGGGAGGGTGTGGCTGCAGCTGTTTCAGTCATGATTTGCAATCGTCAGAAGGTTTGAGGATGGACTAGGTCTTGGTGGACGGCGCCTATTCGCGACGTTTAAGCTCTGCTCGAACATGATCGTTCTTCTCTTTCAGCTCACCGATTTGATCCGAAAAGTGTGATGTAAAGTGGGCTGGCGAGGACTTTGGTTTTTTGCCGGGCTCGTCCAAGGCGGCTGGGGCGGTGATCACAGGAAGCACGCTGGTGCTGGATAAGAGAAGTGCATTGACCTCTGCCGGGTCCAACTCTAAAGAGGGCAGAGCAGCCATGGCGCTTTGCGGATCGAAGAACACAGCCTTGAGTTCTGCCGAAGGGTCGGCATGGATGAATACTCTCGAGTTGCTGTCTGCTAGCGGCAGATCCATACTGCTGTCTGCAGACGAGCTCTTTGCGTCGGTAATTGCTTGGCCTGGCGCCACAACATCTGTGATTGGCTGATCTAGGTAAAGAGTCCTGCGTTCGGTCTCAAGGGCGGCATCGACGAATTCAGTCGAGTGGGTGTATGCCCGCTTCGCATCTGTACCGATAGTCGCAGATTTGCTCTTTGCGTGATGACTGCCCTCGGCTACTTCGACAATATGCGGGGCCGTGCTGCGGACGAACTGCGGTTCATTCATCGTGTTCTCTCCGGTTGGGGTGTAGCCATGCTCTTGGGCTCTGAGGGAAATTGTTCCCTCAGAAACTGGCCGGAATAAACCAACGCGCCCTTGGGCATACCAGCACCGTCTGCGAATTCACGGGCTTCAGTGATAGACGTGAAGGGTGCAGAAACTGCTGAAAATTGAAGACCTGTTTGGTTCGGGAGGGTGTGGGCCACTATTTGCGCCAGCTTGAGTTGGGGTTGGTTTTGTAGCCAAAATCTAATTTCTTGATAGCTTGATGCGGTGCTGTGCAACACGACAAAAGTAACAGCTGGCATCCCCAAAATCCACGAATGTCCCGCTTGTATCTGCGCCGGTGTATGAATGATCTCTTCATTGTCCTTGCCGACCCGCTCTGGCGGCGATGCAGTCACCGTGACATTGGCTGCTGGACTTTGAACGCTAAGCGCGGGTGCGGCAGGCTTGGTCGTTGCCATCAGGGGGATGATGGCATCTTTGTACAAAAAGCCAACGGCTAGGCCACAAGCGATCAACAGAGCAATGCAGGCAGCAAACCATTTTTTGGCCTTCTGCTGGCCTGGTTTTGCCTTTGGCTGGCTTGGGTTCGTTTTTTGAAAATTCTGAGCCGGTACGGTTTGCGTCACTTCTCCGGCTTGATCTGCGGTCGAGGCGCCAAGAAAAACGGGCGGAGGAGCCAGTTGCTTTAACAGTTCGCCGATCGATATTTCACGGCCTTGGGCCCGGGCTTGCTCCAACATGGCGGAGCGTTGTTCTGCATTGGGTGTTTCAATGTCCCAGTTCAAAATCCGACGACCAAACGTGGTTAGCAACTGCGCCTTTTGGCTGGCTTGCGTCATGAGCATGATGACGCGAATATTGGCCCCTGGGAAATTTTGAACCAACCGTGCCAACAACTGTATTTCGTGGTCCGGCAGGGCCGATGCGTCATGAAGCACCCAAATTTTGGGTGCCGCGGTTTGGGCGCTGTCTGACATGGCGTCTTCAATCGAATGTTCTTTCAACCGTTCGTTAAAGCGCGCAATCAAGGCTTCTGCGTTGGCAGGAAAATACACTTCAAGACTGACTTGCGGTGCGACTTCGCGAACACGTGAGATCAACATTTTGACGTAGTGATCAAGAATCACGTCGTGGTCGCTGACCATGGCCAGGCTCATGCCGTTTTGAGCCAGTGCAGCGACATAGCCTTCTAGCCGGAGTCGGTCGGTGGCTCGAAAAAACAAGGCTTTCTCGCCAGCCATATGCTCCTCAGCTTGATGGGCGCGTACGGTCACGGGGTGGCTTTCTGAGGCGCCAAAGGTTTGCCTGTGGCATCAAACTGCATGGACAGCGGAATCTTCGGCTGCGGTCTGACTGCCGGTGCTACGCCTGGACGCACGTTTGCAAGGCCAAACACGTAGGCAATCACCTGAGCGACGGCGAAGTACAGCGTTTCTGGAATGGCTTGGTCGAGTTCGGTGGTGAAATACAGTGCACGCGCAAGTTGGGGCGACTCAAAAATCTCTATGCTGTGAGTTTTTGCTTCCTTTCGTATGAGCATGGCCATGAAATCAGCACCTTTTGCAAGCAAAATAGGAGCGCCGTCAGAGCTTGGGTCATAGGAAAGGGCGATCGCAAAGTGTTCGGGGTTGGTGATGATGACATCCGCGTCCTTGACTTTTTGCATCATTTGGGCGTTGGCTATTTCGCGCTGACGACGTCGCATCTGAGCCTTGACTTCTGGCCGACCTTCCATGTCTTTGTATTCATCACGAATTTCTTGCTTGGTCATGCGCATGCGTTTCATGAAGCTATAGCGCTGGAAGGGGACGTCGATCAAGGCGATAAGCACCAAGCCCATGGTTAGCCAGGCCAGCGCCTTTAAAACTAAATTTCCGGTCAACGAAAATGCTGGCTCCAAACCCATCGAGCCCATGCCGATCAGGTCGGTAAAGTGCAAGTTCAGCAGGATCAGCAGCACGCCGCCGATCAAGCCAAATTTCAGGATGGATTTGAGCAGCTCGATAGCAGCATGGCTGCCCAACATTCTTTTCAAGCCAGCCAAGGGGCTGAGCTTTGACAGTTTGGGCATCAGGGCCTTGAATGAAAATAAAAATCCGCCGGTTGCTCCGCTGGCCAACACAGCTAAAAACAGGGTCAGTATCATCATGGGCAGAAACAGCAAAAAGACATCGCTCATCTGGCTCGAAAAGGCCAACGGTAAAAGAGCAGGCGTCTCCAGCACTTTGCGGTCAAAACTAAAACCCGATGCGAAATAGCGTGCCAACTTTGGAAACCAGACGGGCCCCATCATCAGCAGCACGATGACTGCGCCAAACATGACAGCAGCGGCAGACAACTCAACGGAGCGTGCGACCTGGCCTTCGTCGCGCGAACGTTTCAGTTTGCGTGCTGTGGGTTCTTCGGTGCGCTGGGCGCTGTCATCAGACATGATTTAAGAGGCTACTTCAAGCCGAGTTGTGAGCGTACTTCGAGGAATCCCTGCAGCCACAACCACTCGATTCTGGCGCCCATGCTGGGCAATGCAAACACGAGAGCGCCAAAGCCAACAATGATCATGGCGGGCAATCCCACCTGAAAAATGTTCAGGCTTGGTGCGGCACGAGTTGCCACGCCCAAGCCGATGTTGATAAACAAAAGGGTGACCATCACAGGCAAGGCCAGTAACACCGCGCCTAAAAACATCATTGAACTCCAACTTAAAAAGTGAGTCCACGATTTTTCGGTGAGCAGCGGCTGACCGATAGGCAAGCTTGCAAAGCTGTCAACGACCAGGCTCAGCATCATGGCGTGCCCGCCAAGACCCAGAAATATCAAGGTTGACATGATTAACAAAAATTGGGCAATGACAGGGACGTTACCAAGGTTGGGATCCATCATGTTGGCAATCGATAAGCCCATCGCGTTGGAGACCGACTGGCCCGCCAGCAAAATCGCAGCAGTGATGACTTGCAGGCTCAGCCCCATCAGCAATCCGATCGCTATTTGGTTGAATACTTCAAGCAGTCCAGCTGCTGACAAGGGATCAAGCCGAGGCCAAGAATAAAGCGGGTAGATCATCCAGGTCAAGGCCAACGCCAACAAGATACGCAGGCGCAGGTTAAGTGCGCGTAGCGAAAATACAGGCGCTGACAAGAGCAGCGCTGAGATCCTCAGCATGGGCCACAAAAACCCATAAAAGCGCTCTACGATGTCATTGGTCAGTAGATTCATGTCCCGCTCGGCCTGTTTTGTCGCCTAGGTAAATAGAAGCGGAATACGTTGAAATATGCTACGGGTGTAGTCGACCAGCGTGCTCAGCTGCCAGCTGCCGACGATCGCCAAAGTGAGGGCGACAGCAGCAACCTTGGGAATGAAGCTCAATGTTGACTCATTGATAGATGTGGCAGCTTGAACAATTCCGATCAGCAAACCCACTAGCAGCGCTATTCCAAGCAGCGGCGCAGAAATCAAAACAGTCATCCAAAGTGCCAAACGGACCACATCTACAACCTCTGCTATGCCCATTTTTTCTCCTTTTTTGGTTCAAACTGCAACGCATCGCCATGCTGCGATGTCTGCTTCAGGTCACGAAACTTGCAGCCAAAGAGCTCATGATCAAGCTCCACCCGTCTACCAAAACAAACAACATCAGTTTGAACGGCATCGAAATCATCATGGGTGACAACATCATCATTCCCAAGGACATCAACACGCTCGCAACGATCAAATCGATGACGACAAAAGGGATATAGATCAGAAAGCCAATCGTGAACGCACTTTTTAATTCTGAGGTGATGAAGGCCGGTACCAAGGTGGTGAAAGGCACGGTTTCGGCACTGGCAACATCAGACTTGCGAGCCATCTGCATGAACAAGCCAATGTCTTCTTCGCGTGTTTGCTTGACCATGAAATTCCTAATGGGAACTTCTGCAGCAGCGATTGCCTTGTCAAAATTCAAAGAATTTTGCATGTAGGGCGTCACCGCTTTTTGGTACACATCGGTCAGCACCGGCGACATGATGAAAAAGGTCAGGAAAAGTGAGATGCCGACCAACACGTTGTTGGGTGGGGTTTGTCCAGTGCCCAAAGCTTGACGCAGGATAGACATGACAATGATGATTCGAACAAATGAAGTCATCATCAGCAGCAGGGACGGCAACAGCGTGAGCGTCGTCATCAAAGCCAGCAACTGCAATGACAAGCTGTACTGGGTGTCTTTGCCTGAGCCGCTGACGTTCACCATGGGTATTCCCTGCGCCCAAGACAGCGCAGGTATCAACAAGAGCAGGGCGATACCCGCTGCCCATAACAGTTTAGCTTTCAAGATGGTTTCCTTTTGCCGCGACTGGATCTTCCCAGTTGCCCAGAGCTGTGAACTGGTTGGCGCTCATACCGATCAATACCAAATGGTCAGCGACACGCAGCAAGGCGATTTTCTGTCGCGGTCCCACGCTAATCGTTTCTAAAACCTGGAGCTTGAGCTCACCACCTTGGGTGGTTTGCATGACCTTCATGCGGCGCAGTGTCCAAAGCAAACCCGCCAGGAGCATTAAAACCAGCACGATGCTGCCCACTACACGTACCCAGTCGAATGGGCTGGCACCAGTCGAACCCATGTCAGATCCTGCTAGAGGTTCTTCATCCGCTCGGAAGCGGGGACAACACGGGTCAAGCGGATGCCGTATCGCTCGTTGACCAGGACGACCTCGCCCTGGGCCACAACGGTGTTGTTAATCAGCAGGTCGAGCGGCTCGCCGGCTATCCGATCGAGCTCAACCACGCTGCCCTGAGTCAGTCGCATCAGGTCCTTGATTTTGATCATGGCCCGACCGACTTCAATGCTAAGCGTCACGCTGATGTTCTGGAGCACATCGGGGTTGATTTGTTTGTCCACCACTGGAGCGTCTGTCGTGTTTGGTTCAAGGGTTTCGGTCATGGTTTTCCTGAAAATATTAGTGCTGGCCAGGGCTTACTGCGCGCTCGATTTGAACCGCAGTTTGGCCACCCAAGGTTCCAACGTGAACCTCGAAAGCAGGGATGCCATTGGGCTGAAAGCTTGCCAGCTCGGGTTTCTTGAAATAAAAAATATCGCCCGGTTTCATGGATTCAACCGCCTTGAAAGTGGAATTGATTTGACCCAAACTCACGTTTGCTTCCAGGCAGGCCTCACCTACGGCGTCTTCGAGTTCGTCGTGCCACTGGCGATCTGACTCTTCATTGCCATCGCCTGTTTGAACCCGGCTGCGCAGCAATTCACGAACCGGTTTAAGTGAGGCATAGGGATGAACGATGTCGATAAAGCCGACATTTTTAGTTGCTGTTTCGGTTTCAAAGCGACTGACGATAACCAGATCACTCTCATCCGATACTTGGGCAAATTGGGGATTGATCTCGGCGCTCACGAACTCAAAATCAAGCGCGATGATGGGCGACCATGCGTCTTTCAGGTTGCGAAAGATGACGTCCAAAATCATGTTGATGATGCGCGTTTCCATTGGCGTGAACATCCTGCCCGGCGACAAGTGTCCCACCGTTCCTTGGCCAAAGCCGCCAAAAAAACTGTCGAGTGAGCTAAAGACAATGGTGGTGTCTATCACCACCAGGGAATAGCCGCGCAATGGATTCATCCGCACCACATTGACCGACAAGGGCGCCTTCAGGTCTTTGATGTAATCGCCAAATTTAATAATTTGCACTTTGGTGGGGTTGATGCGTGGGCTGGTACGCAGAACGTCCATCAGGCCGAGGCGAAACAGACGGATAAACCGCTCGTTGATCATGTCAATCGAGCCAACATTTACCCCCAGGCTGCTGTCTTCGCTGGTTAAATCATGAGTTTTGAACGGAATGGTGGTGTTGAACCCAGTGTTGACGGGTATAGAACCATCATTCACGCCTTCAGCAAGCGCTGCAAACTCGTCGGCGGAAAGTAAACTGTCGGCCATAGTTCAGATCTTGGACATGGTTATACGTGGCATCACTGAACGATAAAACTCGTGAAATAGACATCTTCAATGCCGCCAAAATCCTCGTATTTTTCAATCAAGGTGTTCATGGCATCGCGGATTTTGACAGCGAGGTCCTTGCGGAACTCGGGCTTGGGCAGGTCTGCTTCGTTGGTCTGGCGCATCACATCCATCACGACCGAGCGCAATGCAAATTCATGTTTTTTCACATTTTCAACCACGCGCTCGTCGTAGCGGGTCATGACCGCGATTTGCACCGACATCACCTTGCGCGAGCCTGTCAAGTTGACTAAAAATTCTTTGCTCAGCTGGTGATAGGTGTAATCAAACCGTGGGCTGTTGGGCGATTTCTTGTTAAGTTTGGGTGGTTCATTTGACGCTTTTGCGCCCTTGGCCGCGTCAGCGCCAGCCTTGGCATCAGGTTTTTTACCCTTGTCTGCTTCAGCGCCAGGTTTGGCGTCAGGTTTTTTACCCTTGTCTGCTTCAGCGCCAGGTTTGGCATCAGGTTTTTTACCCTTGTCTGCTTCAGCGCTCTGCTTATCTTGGCCGTCCTCCTCGTCTACCGATTTTTCGGTGCTTGGTGGGGGCTTGAAGAAACCCGCCAGATAAAGTGTCCCGATCATCGTTCCTGAAATAAGAACAACCAAGCCAACCAGCGCCAAAATGATTTTGACGATTGGTTTTTTGGGTTTTACTTCAACTTCTTCTTCGCTGACTGCTGGTTTTGCCATGTAACACCTTGGGCTGTGGGTTCGACTTTGCTTTTAAAGTAACTTCAGTTTCATGCCCAGACGTTCAATCCGTCTGTTCCTGAGGGCTCATCTTTCACCGCTGCCGGGACACTTTCAACACTACTGGGCTTTCGCCCGGCTGATCCAAAAGCAGGTTTAGCGCTATTTCCGGGTGTCGAATTTCCGCCAGATTGACGGTTTTGGTCACCACTTACGGATACATCAGCAACTGTCATGCCAGTCTGAGTAAGCGAGTCTTTCAATTTTCCAGAACCCTGAGAAATGAGTTCCCGCGTTACCGCGTTCTCGGCGCTAAATAGCGCGTCAAGACCTCCAGCGTGCATCTTTAGCTCGACCTCAATCCGACCTAAACTCTCGGGCCGCAGGCGCATTTCAATTTTCCACTGCCCTCGCTCTATCTGATCGACCAGACGTTGGGCCAGCGCCTGACCCAGTTTGTCGGCCAGTTGTTGTTGCTGGAGCACACGCTGCTCGGCCGGTGAAGACAAGTTTGGCGGGGCGCTCACGGCCGGATCGCTACGTCCGGCGGAGGTGCCAGCGGCAGGTTGTCCCGCACTCTGGTTGGTGCTGCTTGCCAGTGAATTGTCGACAGCTAAGTCCTGAGACCCGTCAAAAGGGCCCATCAACAAGTCATCGGGAACGTCGAGCTGCAAAGTTTCCCAAGCTGTGACTGCTGGAGGCGTGCCTGTGGAAGGCCTGTTTCCTGCCAATAACGCGGCCCATGTGCTTTGTTCTGAACTGCCTGACATTTGAGCCAAGCGCTGAGTGACAGCTTGGGCGGGTGATGTAATCGTCAAGCGCATGGCATCTTTAATGGCTGCTTCCGAGCTCACCTCGCCGGTATTCGTTGCATCGCTGGCGTCTATCAAGGCAGTTGCTTTCAGCGGCATCCAACCCCCGAGATTGCGGCTACCGAGCATGGGTGATAACGCGCCAATAGCCGTCATAGTCTGGACATCCGCCGCTGCTGCAGCAGTAACAGGGAGCGGCGTCCGCCATAAGGTATTGCCTTGACCGAGCTTGTCAGCCGTCAGCATGGCGGCGAGCTCCTTGCTCTGGCTGTTGCTGGGCGTGGCCAGGTTCATGGAGGGCGTTGCCGTGCCAGGTGGGGTAACCAGGTTTATGGAGGGCGTTGCCGTGCCGGGCGGGGTAACACTGAATGACGCGCTGGCCGCCAGCCTAGGCGACGCTAACATGTCAGCTGTCATCATGGCGGCGAGCTCCTTGCTCTGGCTGTTGCTGGGCGTGGCCAGGTGCAGGGAGGGCGTTGCCGTGCCGGGCGGGGTAACACTGAATGATCGACTGGCCGCCTGTCCAGGCGACGTCAGCGAGATGGAGTCGTTTTGGCCAGCAAACAAGGCTTGTACCGCTGATTCGTCTATGCCTTGGGTGCGTGCAAAAGCTGCCAGGCTGGCCATATCAGGCAAAGGTCCATCGCTTGTGATCAGCTTGATTTTGTTGCCCAGGGGTAGAACTTGCAAACCAGTTCCTGGCAACGTTTCAGCGGCAAATAGTTGCCGCTCGGCTTTGAGCATTTGGCCGGTGAGCAGCGTCGAAAATTCCCCGCCCGCCACCGGCGGTAAGGTGTTAGGGGGGCCGCCAGTGCTGTCAGGCACGCTGGGCGAGACTGGGTTGACGGGTAGAAAACTCAAACTGGTATCCATGGGGTCATTTTCCTAAAAGTGACACGGGGTTAGGGTCAATGGCGGAACTGTTGCAAGAAATGTGACTGGACACAAGTTGCCGCTCACAGCATGCCGCGGCGTGGTGAGTGTCGAATATTCATGGCACGAAGAGTGCTTACTGCATCTGCCATACAGCCCAATTCACCAACTGGATCAGTAAAACACGTGTTTCTTTCAAGAACTTCACCATGATTTCGCTCACCCTGTCGGCATTCCGACAAAGCCTGTCGAAATTTAACTACAACGACCTGAGCATTCCGGCGGTGGTGCTGTTGCTCATGGGTATGTTGCTGATCCCCATGCCGCCGGTGCTGCTGGACATTTTTTTTACGTTCAACATCGCCTCCAGTTTGCTGATCATCATGATCGCCATCAAAATCCGCAAACCGCTGGAGTTTTCAGCATTCCCGACTGTCTTGTTGTTCGCAACCATGCTGCGTTTGGCTTTGAATGTGGCGTCTACCCGTGCGATTCTGGTGGATGGTCATACGGGGCATGATGCGGCAGGCAAGGTGATTGCGGCGTTTGGAGAGTTTGTCATTGGTGGCAACTACGTGGTTGGATTCATTATTTTCGCCATTTTGGTCATCATCAACTTTATTGTGGTGACCAAAGGCGCGGGACGGGTGTCTGAAGTAAACGCTCGTTTCACACTTGACTCCATGCCCGGCAAGCAAATGGCGATTGATGCTGACTTGAATGCGGGGGTCATAGACCAGGAAACCGCCAAGACCCGGCGCGCTGAGTTGGCTCAAGAATCTGATTTCTTTGGCTCCATGGATGGCGCTTCTAAATTTGTCAGCGGTGACGCCATTGCCGGCTTGCTGATTTTGATCATTGCTTTAGTCGGTGGTTTGGCGATCGGCATCGGGCAACATGGCCTTTCGCTGAGTGAAGCCGGGCGCATCTACACCCTCTTGACCATCGGTGATGGCCTGGTCGCACAAATTCCCTCTTTGTTACTATCGCTGGCGACCGCTATCGTCGTGACAAGGGTGACAACGACTGAGTCAATCACTGAGCAGGTGGGCTCTCAACTGGGCAATCCAAGCGCGTTGTTTGTGACCTCCTGCATCATGGCCATTTTGGGCGTTGTTCCTGGTATGCCGCATCTGGTGTTCATCACTCTGGCAGCTATTTTTGCTATATCGGGCGTGATGGTTATGCGACGTCAGCTGGCGTCTGATTCCCCCAAGCCGGTCCCGGGAGCAGCTGCGGCTGCTGATCCTCTGAAGGAGCTGGGCTGGGAGGATCTGGATCAAGTGGATTTGGTCGGTCTGGAAATTGGTTATGGTCTGATTCCTTTGGTCAATGTCGAGACCGGTGGACAGCTGATGACCCGGGTAAAAGGGGTGCGTAAAAAACTGTCTGCCGAATTGGGCTTTTTGATTCAGCCGGTGCGTATCCGGGACGCCTTGAGCATTGATCCAGACAGTTACCACATTGTTTTAAAGGGCGTCATCCGTGGCCGTGGCAAGATAAAAGTGGGTCGAGAAATGGCCATCAACCCGGGCCAGGTTTATGGTCCCTTGGAGGGCGTGGCGACCAAAGAGCCTGCTTTTGGATTGCAGGCCGTCTGGATTGAACCTTCCGAGCGCGATCATGCGCGAGCACTTGGCTATACCGTGGTCGATGCTGCAACGGCCATAGCCACCCATTTGAACAAGGTGTTGCGTGAGAATGCCGCTGACTTGCTAAGTCACGACGAAGTGCAGCAGCTGTTGGATAAGTTGGCTGTCAAATCACCAAAACTGGTGGAGGATTTGATTCCCGCCAAGCTCTCTTTGGGAGTGATGACGCGAACTTTGCAAAGCTTGCTCAATGATGCTGTCTCGATCCGTGACATGCGCACCATTGTTGAAACGCTTTCCGAGGTCAGCGCCAGAACCCAAGACCCCGAGCAACTGAATGCCTTGGTGCGACCGCGCCTGGGTCGCCTGATTGTCCAAGGGATGGTTGACGATAAAGAGGTCCTTTCGGTGATGACGCTGGAGCCTGGGCTCGAGCAGCTCTTGCACAATGTCATCGTCCAGCAGGATCAGGGCCAAGGGGTGGTCATCGAGCCAGGATTGGCAGAACGACTTTTTGCTGCTCTACGCGATGGGGCGAAACAGGTCGAAAGTCTGGGTCACGCGGCTGTTCTGGTTGTTTCTCCTGCCATTCGTCCTTGGCTTGCCAGGTCGGTTCGGAGTCGCGTCAATGAGCTGGTCGTCTTGTCCTATGGCGAGATTCCTGATGACCAGGTGGTCAATGTGATTCACACCGTGCACGCTGAAACTTCAAAATCGGAGGCTACGCGCTAAGCGCTGAGCCAAACCAACCCTAGTACTGCCAGGCCAACACCATGGAACTAAAACGCATCCTTGCCAATGACACCAAAAGTGCCACTGATCTTGCAATGAGGTTGTGTGGCCGCGATGTATTGATCATCTCCAATCACACAGTGGAGGGTCAAACCGAACTGGTGGTGGCAATCGATATTGATAAGCAAAGCCCTGAAACCCGCGATCAACAAGGCAACAGCCGAAGCGAACAGGCTCAGCCAGCAGAAACGTTTAGGAGTCAGCTGATCTTGGCGCAGGCCAAATCAACCCCCAGCTATGGACTCGTAAATCCACCCATGACAGGTGCTGACCTCAAGCAAGCAAAGCATGAGGGTAGCGATCCCAAAAACCAGGAAATCACGCGGCTGATTCGCGACGAGTTGGCTTTTTTCAGAGCTGAGCTGAGCTTGAGTCTTAAAACTTCGGGATGGCAAAGCAGCTTGAAGCTGTCGCCTGAAATCGACAATTTATTCAGCTCATTTACCCAAGCTGGAATGTCCGCGAGCTTACGCACTCTCTTGCTTGATACGGTCAAAGACATGCGTGACGAACAAGAAGCCTTGCTGGCTATTCGCCAGCAGCTGGAGCAAGTTTCGAATCTGCCACGCGCGGCCTTACCGCAGAGCGGGATTCACCTGATCGCCGGACCCAGCGGGGTCGGCAAAACCATGATGGCCATGCGACTGGCCAACCACGCACTGGCGCAAGATCCATCATGTAAGGTGGCGATGGTGAGCTACTGCGACACCCGCCCCGGCGCCTGGGAGCAAATCCAGGCGCTTTCAAGCCAAATCGGGATGGAGTGTTTTAGAGCTGGCGACAGCGTGTCGCTCGGCAACGTACTTGCCCTTTTGGCCGACTACAAATTGGTCTTGATTGATACGGCCTCAACGCAATTGCGAGAACGTGTTGTGGAGATTGAGTCGGTGTGCCCTTCCTGTGTCAAGCATGCCTTGGTCACGGCCGACTCCTCGTCTGCAACTTTAAAGCGCACCTTGCAGGCTTCGGACATTAAATGGAACAGTTTGATGGTCAGCAAGCTCGATGAATCTAACCAGCCTTGGCCGCTGGTTGAATTCCTCCATGAGAATTCGCTCTCAAACTGTGCTGCCAGCGATGGTGCCCAAGTGGCCGCGCTGAAACTCAATTTGACAGCGGGCTCTTTGATTGAGATGGCCTTGGCCCAATTGTCCCGGTCACCTGAACCACGTGCGTTGGCTCGAACGAATCCTTCGACAAAGCCGCCCGTGTTCAAGCTGCCGACCGTCGCGCCGCGTTTCTTGACGCAATCTAGTCCCAGGGGCCTGCGTGGTTCCTTTAATTGAAAACAAGTGAAAAGAGAATGAAAAAAACAAAACGGACAGAAGTCATTGGTGTTGCGAGTGGCAAGGGCGGAGTGGGTAAAACAACGCTGGCTGTGAATTTGGCCATCTCACTTCAAATGTCAGGGCAGCGGGTGATGCTTTTTGACGCCGATTTGGGTCTGGCCAATTCACAAATTGCCATGGGTTGTACCTGTCCCTTTAATTTGAGCCACTTTATGAGCGGTCAAAAAACGTTAGAAGAAATTATGGTGACGACCCGCCAAGGGGTCAAGCTGATTCCCGGTGCGTCTGGCGTCAGTGAATTGGCGGCTTTGAGCCGAACCCAGGCCTCGCGCGTTGTGCAGTCGTTTAGTGCCCTGGAAGGGGAAATCGACTATCTAATTGTAGACATGGCTGCAGGAATTTCACCCTCTGTCCTGGCGTTTATGGAGGCGTGCCAAAGACGTTTCATCATTGTGCGTGATGACCCATCGTCAATCGCGGATGCTTACGGCATGATAAAAGTGCTGATTCAGGAATACAACCTGGATGAAATTTACATTATTCCCAATGCCGTCAAAAGTCAGGCTGATGGACAAAATCTCTTTCGCCGAATCAATCAGGTGTGCGCTCAGTTTTTAAATTACACCACGCACTACATCGGTTCGATTGAAGATGACAAGTTGATTTTAGAGGGTCATCGAAAATATGAGCCTGTCCTGAGCTACGCGCCCAATTCGGTCAGCTCCCGAAGCTTCATCCGGCTGGCAAAATCCGTCACGCAGATTCCAAATATCAGCGAGGTCTCCGGTGGGATGCAGTTTTTTGTCGAACGCCTGGTTCAGCAGCAGAATTGAGCATATTATGGTTGCATCGACTCGTCTTTATGAAGAAGTTCACAACAACAGTGAAGCTCTGGTTTTGGCGCATTTGAGCATGGTGAAACGGGTTGCGTTGCATCTCAAAGTTCGAATTCCACCGTTTATGGAGCTCGACGAGTTGATCCAGGTCGGGATGATTGGCCTATTAGAGGCGGCACGATCCTACATGCCGTCAAAAGGTGTGGATTTTGAAAATTTTGCGTTGAGTCGGGTTCGGGGCGCCATGCTCGACGAAGTACGGCAGCTGTCTTATTTGCCTCGTTCTGCCGTGGAATTTAACAAGTCAGAAAACAAAGCGACCGATGCCTTGGCGAGTGAACTCGGACGTAAGCCAACCCAAGCTGAATTGGCCGCCTACGCGGGGGACGATCTCGGCGAGTATCAAAAAAAACGTGGTCATGCCAAACGTTTTGAAACCTTGTCGATGGAAGTCATCACGGACGAGGTGATGGGACTTGCCGACGAAAGGTCGCGTCAACCCGATGAGATTGTTGAGCGCGAGGACTTTATGCGCGCCGTCACAGAAGCGATAGCAGCACTGGATGAGCGTGATCAATTGCTTATGTCACTTTATTATGTAGAAGAGCTCAATCTCAAGGAAATTGGCTTAACGCTGGGCGTGACGGAATCCCGTGTCAGCCAGCTGTTGAGTGCAGTAGTTAAAAAATTAAGGCATATTTTGAAAATCGAGGACGGTATGAAACGGTAAGCCTTGGGCTGATCCGCTCCTGAAACGACGTAAATCTCAAGTTTTCACATTCTGTGTCGACTCAATGGTGTACGTTAACTTATTGGGAGATACAGCGATGCGAGTTCAATTCAAAGCCATGGAGTCTTATGGTGTCGATAATTTGGCTTCTCAAGCCTCTGTGGCGAGCAGTGCGGAGTTAATTCAAATGCTTTTTGATGATTTGGTAAGCACGCTGGCGGCCGCTCAAGGACATTTGGAGCACGGCGCCATTCAGGAAAAAGGCAAGTCTATTTCTAGGGCCAGCAGCATTGTGTTGGGTTTGCAGCAAGCGCTTGATTTCGAAACCGGTGGGGATTTGGCGAAAAATTTGGACGAGTTGTACATATACGCCACCCGTCGATTGATTTTTGCCAATGCGTATAACGATCTGTCCGTTTTGAAAGAATTGCATGGGTTGATGTCTGAGCTTAGCAGTGCCTGGAAAGAAGTTCCAGTGCTGATACGAGGCGGTCAGACTTCTGCGTGGGTTGGTCAGGAAAGATTGACGGCACAGTTTTAGCATCAAAGGTTTGTGAAGCCTATTTTTTGGGATTTTTATGTTTGGTATCTTCGGCGTTGTTTTTCTGTTGGTCAGCGTCTTTGCCAGCTTTGTGGTGGGGGGTGGAAGTCTGGCTCCCTTTATTCACGCCGCACCGATCGAGGGCTGGTGTATTTTGGGTGCGGGCATTGGCGGCATGCTGATCGGTAACAGTCCCGATGTTGTCAAGGCGGTGTTTGCCGGAATCGGGCGCACCTTTAAGGGCTCAAAATATAAAAAACAGGATTACCTGAACACCATTTTTTGCGTCTCCAAAGTGATGAAAACACTCAAAAGCGAGGGTGCAGTCGCGCTCGAAGCCCACATTGAGACACCAGAATCTAGCGCAATTTTCAGTGAATATCCCAATTTGTTAAAAGACCATGCCTTGTTGCACTTGATCACGGACACGGTTCGCTTGATGGTGGTTTCGCAGGGAACGCTCAGTCCGATGGCGGTCGAAGAAGTGATGGACACAGCCATTAAAACGCACCATCACGACGAGCTCAAGGGTGCCGACGCGATCGCCACTTTGGCAGGCGCTTTGCCGGCGCTGGGCATCGTAGCTTGTGTGATGGGCGTCGTAAAAACCATGGAGCAGATTGACCAACCCCCTGCGGTTTTGGGCGGTTTGGTAGGCGCGGCCTTGGTCGGAACGTTTATCGGCGTCTTTTTGGCCTATGGCTTTTTTGAACCTTGGGCCAAGCGCCTGACTCAAATTATTGATGATGAAGCCTGTATGTACCATGTGGTCAAACAGATCATCATTGGTACCATGCACGGGCACCCCATGCCGCTGATCCTGGAGGCCGCGAGGGTCGCCATCAGCCACCATAATCAACCAAGTTTTGCCGATGTATTTGATGGTTTGCGGGGCAAATAAAAATGGCCAGTGAAGCCACAGTCAGGGTGCCGGAAGAGGCCGTAGAACCACCGGCGTTGACGCTGGTGGCACCGACCGCCGCTGAACCTGAAGCGGTTGCCGAAGCGCTGGCACCGGTTATCGTTGTCAAAAAAATAATGCCAGGTCACGGTGGTGCCCATGGCGGGGCATGGAAAATCGCCCTGGCTGACATGATGACGGCGATGATGGCATTTTTCTTGTTGATGTGGCTTTTAGGCGCAACCCAAGAAAACCAGCGCAAAAGCGTTGCCGATTTCTTCACGCCCGTCACGTCACACAGTCTCGTCAACATAGGCGCTACTGCGGGATCCAATGGGATTCTTGGTGGTCGCTCGATCATAGACCCTGAAGGCTTTCCTTACACGGCAAAACAAACCGCAGCCATGGAGCGCGTGACGCCGCGCTCTGAGGGCGGGCCGACTGAAAACGATCCATCACCCAACAGTGAAAATCAGCGTGACAGTGACGCGCAAACAAAAGCTGAAAAAAAGCAAGCCCGCGAAGACAGTGATAACGCCAACTTTGAACAGTTGGAAAAAGAAATGAAAGAAGCAGTTGCCAAAAATCCAAATTTGAAGCAACTGGAAAATCAGGTGGAATTTATTCGCGATAAAGAAGGTCTGCGTATTGAGATTATTGACAAGGCTGACTTCTCGATGTTTCCGCTAGGTACCAATAAACTTCAACCGAAAGCCCAGGCACTCCTGAGTGAAGTCGCGCAATCGCTTGCTGCCATGCCGAATAAAATCAGTGTTCGTGGCCACACCGATAGCGTGGCCTTCGCAAGTAAGAGCGGCGCCAACAACTGGTCCCTGTCGGCTGATCGCGCAGAGGCAACCCGGTCGCTGTTGGAAGACAAGGGCATCAATCCCAAACGGTTTACGCAAATTGAAGGGGTTGCGGATACCGCGCCTTACAATCCGGCCGACCGCAAAGATCCGCGTAATCGCCGCATCAGCATCACCGTCAAGTTCAATGAGGGCTAATCGAGCTCACAGGCCTTGTTATTGCGATTGATGCAATTGATGGCCAAGGTATTCGCCTCTTGTATTTCAGCAGGGCTAAACTCTGCTGTAATTTTGCGCAATTCTTTTTGAGCTTTCGGATGGCCCGAACTGGAGGCCAGAATAAACCACATGGCCGCGCGGACCTTGTCACGTTTGACGCCCTGGCCATTGGCATGGATGGAGCCTAATTTGAATTGGGCTTTCGGTTCAGATTGAGCTGCTGCAAGATGAAGCCAGCGCA
>CAMARI010000003.1 GCA_945860515.1 Polaromonas sp. YR568 | reverse complement strand
CCGCCGGCGATGATCACGTCGGCATCATGCGGATTTTGGCTTGTGGTCGAGAGCGGGCGATTGGCTTGCATGTCTGTCCTTGAAATCATGATCTGATGGTGATGGGCTTGGGCGAGGCCTTGCAGCTGGTTCATCCGTACGCACCCGAATAGGAAGGTCGATGCCAGCTAGCCGCGATGAATGCGAACCAGAATAAATCTGGCCGCAGGCCGATCGCGTGGCCCGCTGTGCATGAAGTGGCCAAAGCGGGTGATGGCGGGTGCCAGCGGGTGCCAGCGGGTGCCAGGGGGAGAAAAGCGCTTTTCAGGCTCGCGATGTCCAGGGTAAGCTCCGGTTTAAAACCGTTAGCATACACACAATCAACCGGATTTCTCCATCAGAAGGATCAGAACATGTGATTTCAGCTATTCAGCCGTGATGCCATTGCGCTTGATGACCGAGCCCCAGCGCTCGTAGTCGCTTTTGACCGTCGTGTTCAGTTCGCTGGTTGACGAGGATGCAGCGTCCAGCCCGGCGCGGGAAAGAATGGCACGAATTTCAGGCAAGCCCATGATGGTGGCTATCTCGGTGTTTAGCCGATTGACGACCGGTGCAGGCGTTTTGTTGGGTGCAAAAAAGGCGTACCACATGTCCACGTTGACGTCTTTCACACCCAGCTCGGCAAAGGTGGCCACGGTAGGCGCCACCGGGTGACGCGCATTGCCGCCCACCGCGAGGGCCGTCAACTTACCAGAGCTGACAAAACCCTGGGCCACGTGGACAGGCAGAAAGCCGACATTGATTTCCCCCGACAACAGGTCTTGCACGTAGCCCGCCGTACCGCGATACGGCACATGCAGCATGAACAGCTGGGTTCTGGTTTTGAACAGCTCCATCGCCATGTGGTGAGGGGTACCGATCCCCGGCGAGCCATAGTTGATGGAACCCGGCTTTGCCTTGGCCGCAGCGACCAGGTCCTGCATCGATTTGTAGCCCATTTTGGGGTTCGCCACCAGCATCAAGGTTCCGTAGGCGGCCATAGACACCGGTGAAAAGTCATTGACCGGATTGAACGGAACGTTCTTGTAGAGCTGCGAAGCCATCAGCATGGTGTTGGCCCCCATCAAAAGCGTGTAGCCATCAGGCGTGGCCTTGGCAACGTTGTCGGCGCCAATGTTGCCACTGGCGCCCGGCGTGTTTTGCACCACCACCGGCTGACCCAGGCGTTCGCTGAGCTTGGGCGACACGGTGCGGGCAATGGTGTCCATGCCGGTGCCAGGCGTAAATGGCACGATGATTTTGATGGTTTGGCCGGGCCAGGTCTGGGCCTGCGCAAACATGCTAACCGCCAGCAAAGCGCTGGTCGCAAATACGCGGATTTTTGTGTGTGTCATGGTGTTTCCTATCTCATCGTCAAAAGGGGGCAGCGCCAGTCGATGGACCGTCGAGCTGCCAAACAGTTCAAAAGCGTTTCTCAGAAACTTTTATTTGATTTTAAAAACTGTTTCAGCGTTGGTCTGAAAAAATTTCTTTTTGTCTTCGGTACTCATGGTCATGTTGTCCATGGCGATGACTTCATCGAGCTGATGCTGGTAAGGGTAATCCATGGCGTACAGAACCCGGTCCACACCCAGCACCTGTTGTGCAAATTTGATGGCGGGTTCCCACGCCACACCGCTGTTGGTAATGTAGAAGTTTTCCTTCAAGTACTCACCCGGCGTCTTCTTGATAGGCTTCATGCTGTCGTAACGCTTGGAGGCCACGGTGGCGCGGTGCATGTAGTTCAGGCGGTACATCCAATAGGGCAACGCCTCGCCCATATGGCCAATGATCATCTTGAGCTTCGGAAAGCGGTCAAAAGCGCCTGACGTGATGATGCGCATCGCGTGCAGGCCGGTCTCGACACCAAAGCCGTAAATCGCACCGTCCAGTCCAGCCTCCTGAAATGGCTCAATCATGTTTTTGGGCAGCGAATTGGGGTGCAGATAAATCGGCGCGTCATGGGCTTCAGCGGCGGCAAAAATATCCCAGAATTTCTGGTCTGACAAATACTCGCCCTGGGTGTGCGAGTTGATCACAATCGCATTCATGCCCAGTTGCGTCACCCCGCGCTCAATCTCCTTGGCAGCAGCAGCGGGGTCTTGCGGTGCGACTGAAATCATGCCGGTAAAGCGTGTGGGGTGTCGCTTGATGGCGTCGGCCAGATAGTCATTGCCGGTGATGGCAAAGGCAACGGCTGTTTCCTTGTCCATCACCTGTACGCCCGGTGATGTCATGGCCAGCACCTGGCGGTCAATGCCGCATTCGTCCATGTGCTGGATGCGCAAATCGTCCATGTCAGTCAGGCAGCGCATGATGTGCTGGGCGCGCTCGCTGGGGCTGGTCATGTAAAAACCCATCAGGCCATTAAAGCCGGGGTCGACATTGCCTTTGGCGATGATTTTGCGATAAATCGCAAGCAGTTCGGGTGGCGCAAAGGCCTCTTCGGTGGCGATGCGCTGGTAGTCTTTTGATTTGGGGTGCATGGATCGTTTCTTTGGTGGCGTGACGGGTAAAGGAAAATAAACAGGGACTAGTTGGCTTTGATGTTGTTGTCGATCGCCAGTTGCCTCCAGATGGGAATTTCGGCGGCAATGATTTTGGCAAACTCATCCGATGTGTTGCTCAAGGGTATGACTGACTTGCTGCTGATCTTCTTTTGCACATCTGGCATGGCAACCACTTTGGCAACACCGTCTTGCAACACCTTGACAATGTCGGCAGGCGTGCCAGCAGGGGCCAGCAGGCCAATCCAAAGCGACACCTTCAGGTCGATGCCAAGCTCGGTGAATGTAGGAACGTTAGGGTAGTCCTTCATGCGTGTGGCTGATGTCACCGCCAGCGCTTTGACACGACCACTTTGCATCCCAACGAAGGCCGGACCGGCATCGGCCAGCGTCATCGTCACATCGCCCGCCATCACTGCCGTCACTGAGTCATTGGCCCCCTTGTAGGGGATGTGCGTAAACTTGCCGCCGGTTTTTTTGTTCAGCAATTCAGTGATCAACTGAAACGATGCTGAACTCGCGCCGTAGTTGGCTTTGTCAGGGGTTTGTATGGACTGATTGACCAGTTCCTGCACTGTTTTGGCCGGGTTGTTGACGTTGACGAGGAGCACCAACGGCGAATCGCTGACAAACGAAATCGGCGTGAAGTCTTGCGGGCTATAGGGCAGCTTCGCATAGACCGCGTGGTTAAAAATCATCGGCCCGGGCGCGCCCATCATCAGCGTGTAGCCGTCGGGCTTGGACTTGGCCACGTAAGTGCTGCCAACAATCGCACCCACGCTGGGACGATTTTCGACAATCACCGGCTGGCCAATCACGGCCGGCAGCTTTTCCGCCAGGATGCGCGCCATGGCGTCCACGCCGCCGCCGGCGGAGTACCCCACCACGATGGTGACCGGCTTGGTGGGGTAGTCGGCTGCCAAGCCTGCCAGCGGCAGGCATGACAGTGCTGCCATGATCCAATGAACCAGACGAAAATTTTGTTTTGTCAGCATGTATGTCTCCTGCTTTCTGGTGAATAAAAAACGCATGTCATCTTCAAAAGTTCTTATTGCAATCCAATCTGGACATTGAGCACCGCGGCCCGACCAGAATCTACCGCAGCCAGGCACCGCGCAATGGCCGCTTCGACATCGTCTGGCTCGCGCACGCATTCACCATAGGCGCCAAAGGCAGCGGCTACTTTTTCAAACTGCCGGTCCTGGTTTTGCAGCCGCGCCTGAAACTCATCTGTCCTGGCTGCTGCACCCTCAGGATAGACGCGCAGCACAGCCTCTTTCACAGCCTGCCAGCCACCGTTGTCAAGCACGATGGTGAAGATCGGCAAACCGTAGCGCTGCGCAGTCGCGTAGACCGACGTGGGTGTCGAAAAATGAAAGCCGCCGTCGCCAACAATTTGTACGACACGTACCTCGGGGTTGGCCAATTGAGCGCCCAGCGCCATGCCGCCACTGTAGCCCAGGCCCCCACCTGCGCCGCAGAACAGGGTCAGCGGCTTGGAACGCGGTATCTGGTTCAGCACAGCGAATGTGTTGCGTATGGCTTCGTTGATGACGATGTCATCTGCTGAGATGGCAGCGCCCAAAGCACTGCAAAGCCAGGCTGCGGTGATGGCGCCTGGCTTGCCATGGTCTTGCGCTGCGCGAGAAACGCCGTCTTTGCGTTGAATGGACGCAGCCAGCCAGCCAGCCACGCGCACCGGGACTTTGTGATGAAAAGCTTGGTCTGCTTTGGCACGCACGATTTTCGCGACCTGGCGCAGCACGGTGGCGCAGTCGGCTTGCACCCGCATGTCGGTGGCAAAGCCCCACATGGGAAAGTCTTTTTTGATTGGATCGACATCAATGTGCATCCAGCGCGTCTGGCTGCTGACCTCTGCATACTTGGGCAACCAGGGCACATCGACATCCAGCAACAGGCCGACGTCTGCTTTACCCACCTCCTTGCCGGGCTCAAAACCCGCAAAGCACGGCGATGATCGGTTGATGTTCAGGTGACTGGGGCTGAACTCGAAGACGCGAATGCCGCACAACAAGGCCAAGTCTTCCAGCGCAGTCACTGCCTCGGCCTTGCGACCCAGGTAAGACGTCACGACGATGGGGTTGTCGGCCGCCATCAACTGCGCGGCTATCACCTGAGCACGCTCGTCGTCAATGCCGCCAGCCAGCACAGCACCGTAACGCTCACTGCTGAACGACTGCACGTTGTCACTTGCAACCGTCTCGGCCAGCATTTCGCGCGGCAGGGTCAGGTAAACCGGCCCTGGCGGGTCGCTTTGCATCACAGAATGGCCGCGCCGCAAAACTTCCTTGGCGATCACACCGCTGGGCAGCGAGTAGTCCCATTTCACATAGGGCCTGACCAGGCTGGCCATGTCAAACGGGTCTTGCACAAAATGCACATAGTTGTCGCGCGAGCCGGGCAGCTCGCCGCGCAGGGTGTAGGGGGCTTTGCCCGCAATCAGCATCACGGGCAGACGGCCGCGAAACATGTTGTGCATGCCCATCGCCGCATTGGCGGTACCCGCATCCACGTGGACCATCACTGCCTGACCACGACCGGTGACAGCCGCAAAACCGGCAGCCATGTGAATGGCCACATTCTCATGCGGCACCAGCATCATCTCGGGGTGCGGTTTGCCCTCTTGGTCCCAGCGTGCCAGCTCTTCAATGATGGAGACATGGTCGGTGCCAAGATTTGAAAAAACATAACCGATGCCGAGCTCGGTCAGGCCTTCCAGAAAGTAATGCGCGCCGCTGCGCCGTTCGGGTTGGCTCATGGGTTGCTATCAGCCCGACCCGGCCGTGCTTTGATGCAGCCATGATTGAACCGCTGGCCTTGGATATCTTGTTTTGCAACTTGCATGTTTGACTCCCTCATTGGCACGGCCAAGTTGTTGTGAAGGCAAGGAAATCTAAGTATTGTAATTAACCCGAAATAAGACACAATCGTCTGTTTTTAAGCTACACCTTTTCCAAATCGCGATGAATCACGGGCAGACTCGATGGACACTCTGGCAAATTTGAAAGCTTTTGTCGCCACAGCAGATGCGGGCAGCTTCTCGGGTGCGGCCCGTCAGCTCGGGCTGGTGCCATCGGTCATCTCCAAGCGCATTGACCAGCTTGAGTGGCGCATTCGTGCGCCCTTGTTTACACGCACCACCCGCAAACTGACGCTGACCGATGTCGGTGAGCGCTACCTGCGCACCGTCAAAGACGCTGTGCGGCAGGTCGACGATGCCCTGGCAGGCATGGCCCGTGCCAGCGGTGAACTGGAGGGACACATACGCGTCAAGGTGCCGACCACGCTGGGCATTTTGTACCTGTCAAATCTTTTAACCCAGTTTTTGCAGGGCCAGCCCATGATCAGCATGGACATCGTGCTGGCAGACCGTTCGGTCAACCCGATAGAAGAAGGTTTTGACATTGCAATTGGTGCCAGACCTGAGCTTTATGGCGGCGTACAAGACATACCGCTGTACCCACTCGGGCGGCGCTTGTGTAGCTCGCCCTCTTATCTGGCGCGCAGAGGGGCACCGCAACACCCCGCTGACTTGGAAAGCCATGACTGCTTGGTGTTCACCACGTCGGGGCCGCGCTGGGAGTTCGAAAGCGCGCAGGGTTTGATGGGCATCGACGTGCACTCCAAACTGCGTACCAATGACGGCGGCGCTATTTACAAGGCAGCACTGGCCGGTAGCGGGATCGCCGTGCTGCCTGATTACCTGACAGAAAAGGCCCTGCGAAAGGGTGAACTGGTTGAAGTTCTTGAAGATTTCAGGATCCCTGACATTTGGCTCAAGGCCCTGGTTCCTGCCAGCCGGATTGAATTGCCCAGAATACGCATGTTGCTGGACTGGCTGGAAAACAATCTCAAACCCCTGCCACCATGGAAGTCAATGGGGCATGACTGGAATTCGGTATGAATGAGCCCCTCACACAAGCCTCAAAAGATCTGGCCCGACTTTATACGCGTCCGGGCTTTTTGCTGCGGCGGGCGCATCAGATATCGGCAGCCATGTTCGAAGACGAGTGCAGCAGCGTGGGCCTGACACCGGCCCAGTTTGGTGTGCTGACCGTTTTGGGCAGCGCGCCGGGGCTGGATCAGTCCAGCCTGGCACGCGCTCTGGGTTTTGACAAGGTGACGGTGCTGCGTGTGCTGCGCGGACTGGAGGGGCGCGGATTGGTGCAACGCGCGGCGGCCCTGACCAGCAAACGCAATATGGCTGTCGTGCTGTCCCCTGAGGGCAAGGCACTCTTGCAACTGGCCACTGAACCCGCAGACCGGGCCTATGAAAGGCTCATGGCGCCCCTGTCTGAAGAGCAGCAAAAGCAGTTGATGCTTTTACTGATGCAACTGACACAGGGCCTGGAAGACCAAGCACGGGCCGCCTTCGTGCCGCCCACTCAAACCTGATGCCTGCCACGCACGCAGAGCTTCAGCTGTTTTTCAGTTCAATGCCCCACTTGGCCAAAGCCGCGTCGTCGGTGACTCGCGCGTCGACCCAACGCGCACCCTCGGGTGTTTGCTCTTTCTTCCAAAACGGTGCCTGCGTTTTGAGGTAATCCATCAAAAACTCGCAGGCCTTGAAGCTCTCTCCCCGATGCGCTGACGTCACTGCCACCATCACGACCTGGTCCAGCGGCAACAGAACGCCCACACGATGCACAACACGCGCGCCAAAGATATCAAAGCGATTCAGTGCCTCGTCAATCATCGCTTCAATGGCTTTTTCAGTCATGCCGGGGTAGTGTTCCAGTTCCATGCTGCTGACACCAAGACCATCATTGCGGTCCCGTACTGTGCCTGTGAAGGTACACACAGCACCCACGCGCTTGTCACCTTTTCTGAGCGCGTCCACCTCCATGGCCAGGCTGAAGTCTTCTGCTTGAATGGACACGCGGCCGCTCATGTCAGCCACCGGTCACAGGGGGGAAAAATGCAACTTCGCAGCCGGGTGCCAACAAGGCAGCTTCGTCGCTCATCATTTGACCCAGCGCCATGCGCACTGCCCTTTCGCGGCTGAGGCAGGCGTAAGCGGGGCCGGCTGCCAGCAATTCGTCACGCAGGCCAGCCAGGCTGGTGGCTGAAGTTTCACGCTGTTCGCTGGCGCACCCGATCGCTTCACGAACGGAGGCAAAGTATTTGATGGTCACCAGCATCGTCGGCCTTTCAGGTCATCAGTGATGACAGCGGCATGAACTGAACCATGTCGCCACGCGCAATGGTTCTGCCAGCCGGGTTGTCGACCAGACCATCGGCCCAGACGGCCGAGGTGAGAACACCGGAGCTTTGGTTGTCAAACAAGTCCAGCCCTCCTGCTGAATTTCGTCTTACGCGCAAAAATTCCCTGCGTTTATCGGCTTTTGGCCAATCAAAGTCTGCTCTAGCAGCTATGGATTTAGGAGCAAACCGGGTAACACCCTGAAGCTGTCGAATAAACGGCCTGACCAGCAGCAGGAAGGTGACATAGCTCGATACAGGGTTGCCGGGCAAGCCGATAAAGTGCGCGTTCTGGATTTTCCCGTAGGCAAACGGCTTGCCTGGCTTGATGGCGATTTGCCACAGATTGAGCTGCCCGAGTGCCTGGACGGCAGGCTTGATGTGGTCTTCTTCACCCACAGACACGCCACCACTGGTCAGCACCAGATCATGCGCGCTGCTTGCGGTTAACAAGGCCTCTTTTGTCGCCTCAAGTTTGTCTGGCACGATGCCCATGTCGGTCACGGTGCAGCCCAGTCGTTGCAACAAGGCACGCAGAAAAAACCGGTTGGAGTTGTAAATCGCACCCGGTAACATGTCCTGGGGTGCAACATCGCCAGGCATCACCAGCTCGTCACCGGTAGAAAACAGCGCCACCCGAACGGGGGCCACCACACGCAGCGCCGAATAACCAATACTGGCTGCCAGACCAATCGATTCAGGGGCTAGCAGCTCCCCTTTTGGGAGCACAGTGCGGCCTGATGTCACGTCTTCGCCGCGCCACCTGATCCACTGTCCAACTTGGGGTTGGGTGGCAACACACACGCGTTCCGGCCCGGGCGTGCTGCAGTCTTCCTGCATCACCACCGCATCAGCGCCATCGGGAATCGGCGCACCCGTGAAGATGCGCGCCGCAGACATGGGCCCGAGCAGGCTACCTTTGCTGCCCGCGGCAATGCGCTGGTTGACATGCAGCACTGTTTGAGCATTTTGCCAATCTGCGCTGCGTACCGCGTATCCGTCCATCGAACTGTTGTCGTGCGCAGGCACATCCAATGCAGCGACAAGGTCTTCAGCCAGTACGCGGCCATCGGCATCAAAAGTTGAGACTGTTTCTGTTTTGTCAGAGGGCGTAGCATGCCCCAGCAGTTCAACCAATGCCTCATCAAGCGGCTTCAGGGGCTGGCGGGGTGTGGTGGGTGGCATCAATCAAAAGTGTAAGTAAAACGACCGTGCGCACTGAGCAAATAGTCAGCCACCGCTTCTGGGTCATTGAGATCAAGCACAGGACGCTGGGTCGCTTGGGGCAAGGCCTCAGGGGAATCAGTGGCGATCGCCACAATGAAATCGTCATCGATGTAGCGGACTGGTTTGCCGGCGTAGTCTGCCGTGGGCGCGCGCCAGACTTCTATCTTGAGCAGGTCACTGTCCTTGAAGCCTTCTACCAGCACCCAGTCCACGCCGTCATAGAGCTCCGCAATCATTTGATGCACGGTCATGGCCGATGGCTTTTCGAATTCGCGCATCAACGCAAATCTGTTGCTGGAAGCGACAACCACCTCAAACGCACCCGCCTCACGGTGGCGATGCGTGTCTTTGCCAGGACGATCAATGTCAAAACTGTGGTGCGCATGCTTGACAACCGATACCCGCAAACCACGCTTTTTCAACACGGGAATCAGTTGCTCGACCAACGTGGTTTTGCCTGAACCGGAGTAACCGGCAAATCCAACCACGTTCATAGCTTGATACCGTTCACGCATTCAACAATATAGGACTTGATCTGCACCACATCGGCGGGCATCAGTTTGACGCGTTTGGGCAGGGCTTCAATACCTTCAAATTTTGCCGGGCGCGGCGGTAGCCTGCCGAGTGCCTCTTCAATCGTTTCGGCAAATTTGATCGGCAAGGCAGTCTCCATCACAAGCATGGGTACGCCAGGCTGCATGTGCTCGCGCGCCACTTTCACGCCGTCAGCGGTATGGGTGTCGATGATGTCATTGAACTGCGCATAGACGCTTTGAATGGTGGCCAAGCGGTTGACATGGGTGCTTTTTCCGCTCAGAAAACCATAGGTTTTAGCCGCTGATTTAAAGGCCTCGTTAGCACTCAAATCAAAGCTGCCTTTGGCATGGAGCTGGTCATAAAACAGTGCTTTGGTTTGCGCGCCGTCACGGCCGAGCATGTCAAACACAAAGCGTTCAAAGTTCGATGCTTTGGAAATATCCATCGACGGACTGGAAGTCTCCATCGTGTCAATGCTGGTTCTGACACGGTAAATACCTGTGCGGAAAAACTCGTCCAGAACATCGTTCTCGTTGGTAGCAACGACCAGTTTGTCAATTGGCAAGCCCATCATGCGGGCGACATGACCAGCGCAGACATTGCCGAAATTGCCGGAGGGAACCGTAAAACTGACCTTGGGCAATTCCCCTGAACTCTTCAAGCTGGGGCCGCGGATCTGGCTTTGCCAGTCCGCAGGCGCAGCGGCCCCCTCGGGGGGCAGCGCAGTACGCGATGCGACAAGCGTGGAGGCTTGTAAATAGCCGGCAAAGTAGTACACAACTTGCGCCATGAGGCGAGCCCAATTGATCGAGTTGACGGTACCAATTTTGTACTGCCGCTTGAAGTCCAGGTCATTGGACACGGCCTTGACGATGTCCTGGCAATCGTCAAACACACCCTCAACAGCGATGTTATGGATGTTCGCGTCTTGCAAACTGAACATCTGCGCCTGCTGAAAAGGACTCATGCGGCCCTGCGGGGAGGTCATGAACACCCGCACCCCACGCTTGCCGCGCATCGCGTACTCAGCAGCGCTGCCGGTGTCGCCACTGGTCGCGCCCAGGATGTTCAGCTCTTCACCACGTCGCGCCAATTCGTATTCAAACAAATTGCCCAGCAGTTGCATGGCCATGTCTTTAAATGCTAGCGTCGGGCCGTTTGACAAGGCCTGAAGATACAAGCCTTTTCCAAGCGGGCGAAGCGGCACGATGGCGGCCGTACCAAACACATCCTGCGTGTAGGTTTTGCGGCAAATGGCTTTTAAATCAGCCGCTGGAATGTCGTCGACATACAGCGACAACACTTCAAACGCCAAATCCGCATAAGGCAAGTGACGCCAGGCATCGAGCATGGCGGGCGTGACTTGCGGGTAATACTCCGGCAAATACAGACCGCCGTCGGGTGCCAGGCCTTCTAGCAGAATGTCGCAGAATTTGCGCGGGGCCTCATTGGCCGTAGCGGCGCCACGTGTCGAACGATAGTGCATCAAGCCAGCTCTTCCTTGCGAATCCGAACAATCGTTGCCAGCACTGTTTTAAGCACCTGCATCTGGCCAAGGGCTTCATTCATCTTGGCTTCAACGCAATCGTGGGTCAAGATGATCAGGTCGGTTTGCGTTGCGCCTTCACCGCCTACTTCATCGGCTTCCCGCTGCAGCACGGCATCAATACTGATACCGGCCTTCGCCAAAATACTGGTGACGTTGGCCAGCACGCCAGCCTCGTCGGCCACCTTCAGGCGCAGGTAGTAGCTGGTCACGACCTCGCCCATGCTGAGTACGGGCATGTTGCTCATGGCGTCTGGCTGAAAAGCCAGATGCGGCACGCGCTGGGCAGGGTCTGCGTTGTGCAGGCGGGCAATGTCAATCAGGTCGGCAATCACGGCGCTGGCTGTCGGCTCGCTGCCTGCGCCTTTGCCATAGTAGAGCGTGGTGCCGACGGCATCGCCGTGCACCATCACCGCGTTCATCGCGCCTTCGACATTGGCAATCAGGCGCTTGTTGGGCACCAGCGTAGGGTGCACGCGCAGCTCAATTCCCTTGTCAGTCTTTTTGGTGATGCCAAGCAACTTGATGCGGTAGCCGAGTTGCTCGGCGTACTTGATGTCTTGCGCACCCAGTTGGGCAATACCTTCTACGTAGGCTTTGTCAAACTGCACCGGCACGCCAAACGCCATGGCCGACATGAGTGCGGCTTTGTGGGCTGCGTCGACGCCTTCGATATCAAACGTCGGATCGGCCTCGGCATATCCCAGAGCCTGCGCCTGCTTGAGCACCACATCAAAGTCCAGGCCCTTGTCACGCATCTCGCTCAGGATGAAATTGGTCGTGCCGTTGATGATGCCGGCTATCCACTGAATGCGGTTGGCGCTCAAGCCCTCGCGCAATGACTTGATGATGGGTATGCCGCCCGCTACAGCGGCTTCAAAACCGACCATCACACCCTTGCGACTGGCTGCAGCAAATATCTCGGAGCCATGCACCGCCAGCAGCGCCTTGTTGGCCGTGACCACATGCTTGCCCGCTTCAATCGCCTCGAGCACCAGTTGCTTGGCAATGCCATAGCCGCCGATCAGCTCAATGACGATGTCAATGTCGGAGTTGGCAATCACGGCGCGCGCATCGCTGACGACCTGGACTGCCGGCCCTACAGCGGCCTGGGCACGTGCTGTATCCAGGTCTGCAACCATGGCTATTTCGATGCCCCGCCCTGCGCGGCGAACAATCTCGCTCTGGTTGCGTTGCAGCACGCTGAACACGCCGCTGCCTACGGTGCCGATGCCCAAAAGACCTACTTGAATCGATTTCATATATTTTTAACTACGGAATAAGCCTCTAGGCCAAAGAATTCATGCGCGATTTCCGACCAATTTAATAGCGCTCGTTTTTGTGGGGGATGTGCTTGCACGATTGCGGTACGACTCCAGAAACTTGGCGATGCGGCCGATCGCTTCGCGCAGGTCGTCTTCGTGCGGCAAAAAAACGATGCGGAAATGGTCCGGGTCAGGCCAGTTAAAACCTGTGCCCTGGACCAGCATGACGCGCGTCTGGCGCAGCAGCTCCAGAAAAAACTGGCGGTCGTCCTTGATCGGATAGATCACCGGATCCAGCCTGGGGAACATGTACAGCGCAGCTACCGGCTTGACGCAGCTCACACCAGGAATGGCGGTGATCAGCTCATAAGCCAAGTCACGCTGTCGGCGCAGCCTGCCGCCTTCGCAAGTCAAATCGTTGATGCTCTGGTAGCCGCCGAGTGCGGTTTGAATGGCCCACTGGCCCGGCACGTTAGAGCACAGCTTCATGTTGCTGAGCATGTTCAGGCCTTCGATGTAGTCAACAGCTGCGCGTTTGTCGCCCGACACCACCATCCAGCCCGCCCGGTAACCGCAGCTGCGATAGCTTTTGCTCAATGAATTGAAGGTCAGCGTCAGCACGTCCGATGACAGACAAGCTATGGCCGTGTGCCTGGCACCTTCATAAAGCACCTTGTCATATACCTCGTCAGCCAGGATAACGAGGCCATGCTCGCGTGCAATCGCCACGATGCCCATCAACAACTCGTTCGAGTAGAGCACCCCTGTCGGGTTGTTCGGGTTGATCACCACAATCGCCTTGGTACGTGGCGTGATTTTGGCCCGTATATCAGCCAAATTGGGCATCCAGCCGTTGGCCTCGTCGCACAGGTAATGCACGGGGGTGCCACCCGACAGGCTGGTCGCGGCTGTCCACAACGGGTAATCGGGCATCGGCAGGAGCAGCTCGTCACCGTTGTCGAGCAGCGCGTTGGTGGCCATGGTGATGAGTTCGCTTGCGCCATTGCCCAGGTAGATGTCGTCCAGCGTCACGCCTTTGATGCCCTGCTTTTGCGTCTCGTGCATCACGGCCTTGCGAGCCGCAAAAATACCCTTGCTGTCAGAGTAACCTGCCGAGTTCGGCAGGTTGCGAATCATGTCCTGCTGGATCTCTTCAGGCGCATCAAAGCCAAATACCGCCAGGTTACCAAGATTGAGTTTGATGATCTTCTGGCCTTCGTCTTCCATCTGGCGTGCCGCGTCCATGATGGGCCCACGAATGTCGTAAAGCACGTTGGCCAGCTTGGCAGATTTGGTGACAGGTTTCATTGGAGAATTCCTTAAAACGGAACCCATAATTTGACCACACAAATGCTGGCTTGCAGCATCTGCCATAAACTTGTTATCCATGAAGCTTCAACCTGACAAACTAGATGTTCAATCCATTCTGGGCTACGGGCCAGGCTGGGTTGGTTTGGGCCGCAACGGTGTGGCTGAAAAAATCGAATGCAGCATCGTGATTGGCTCGCGCGGTGAAAAGTTTGACTGGGACTGCACCCGCTTCGAAGACCTGACTGAGAACCACTTCTCCCTGTTGGCTGAAACCAAGCCCGAACTGGTGATTTTTGGCAGCGGCACACGCCTCAGGTTTGCGCCTGTGGCCTTCATGCGTGCGCTTATGAATAGCCGCATTGGCATAGAAACCATGGACACACTGGCCGCATGCCGCACATACAACGTTCTGGCAGGCGAAGGGCGTCAGGTGATTGCAGCATTGCTGATCGAGACAGGCGACTGAGCCGGGCTGGCTTTCAGGGTAAAATCTAGGGTTGTGCAAATAGGAGCGATCCCATTTGCCTAGAGGTCCACCACAATCACTACTCCCAGGGTCCCACCAGTATGGCAGTCGTCGTCAATAAGCTCCTCCCCGAATTTGAAGCGAACGCCACGGGTGGCGTCAAGGTTTCCAACACATCGCATATTGGGAAAGTGGTTGTTTTGTACTTTTACCCAAAAGACAACACCCCAGGCTGCACCACTGAAGCCATGCAGTTTCGTGACCACTACAAAAGCTTTGTCAAAGCCGGGGCCACAGTTTTTGGTGTGTCCCGGGACAACATGAAGTCACACGACGACTTCAAAACCAAGCTTGAACTGCCCTTTGAGTTGATTGCCGATACCGAAGAAAAAATGTGTCACATGTTTGGCGTGGTCAAAAACAAGATCATGTACGGCAAAAAAGTCAAAGGTATCGAACGGAGCACATTTTTGTTGGCGGCGGACGGCACACTGGCTCAAGAGTGGCGCGGCCTAAAAGTAGTCGGCCATGTGGACGAAGTTTTGAAGGCTGTTAAAGCATTGAAAAAACCAGCCTGAAGCATTTCTGATGCTTCACAGGATTTGTGCATAATGACTTTATCTTGTTGACCGCGCCAATCACCTCACCCGCGAAAGCCGCCAGAAAGCCGCCACTTAAATTTGGCGGCTTTTTTGTTTTTAACGCATCTTAAATAGTACATAGCACATGCCCTTGCCCCCACCCCCTGCCAAGCGCGCAGCGCTGATCTCCCTGGATAGTCTGGACGCACCTGAGCGCCAAAGCACTAAATCGCTGAAAGCCAGCGCAAAGCCGGCGGCGACGCCCAAAACTGCCCACCCAGAAGCTTTTTTAGACACTAAAAAGGCTTCAAACTTAGTGAATTCGAGCGCGAGAAGCTATAAAGATGAGAGCATTCAGCAACTTCGCAAGCAGCCCGATGACGGCGCTGGTGGGCGTACCAATTTGCCTGTTAAACCAAAACTCGTTAAAAAACCAAAGCACACTGGGCCCACCAAACTGTTTGTGCTCGATACCAACGTGCTGATGCACGACCCGATGTGCCTGTTCAGATTTGAAGAACACGACATTTTCCTGCCCATGATCGTTTTGGAAGAACTGGACGGTCACAAAAAAGGCATGACCGAAGTCGCCCGCAATGCTCGCCAAACCAGCCGCTCGCTGGATGCGCTGGCAGGCGCGCAAGGTGCCGAGATCATCAAAGGCCTGAAGCTGGACACGACTGGCCACCGCGAAGCAAAAGGCAATCTGCTGTTTCAAACCCAAGCTCTGAACTACTCGCTGCCCACCAGCCTGCCACAAGGCAAGGCGGACAATCAGATTCTGGGAGTCGTTGAGGCCCTGCGCAAAGAATATGCCCCGCGCGAAGTGGTACTGGTATCCAAAGACATCAACATGCGCGTCAAGGCCCGTGCGCTGGGTCTGGCCACTGACGATTACCAGAACGACAAGACACTGGATGACGGTGATCTGCTGTATTCCGGCGTTCTGGCGCTGCCCAACGACTTCTGGACACGGCAAAGCAAAACCATTGAGAGCTGGCAGCAGGGCAGCTACAACTTCTACCGCATCACCGGCCCGATCGTGACCAGTCTGTTGATCAATCAATTCGTGTTTTTTGAAGCGCCTGGCGAGCCACCTCTTTATGCACGTGTCACCGAAATACGTGCCAAAACAGCAGTATTGAAAACCCTGAAAGATTTCAACCACCTGAAAAACGCGGTATGGGGCGTGACCACTCGCAACCGCGAGCAAAACTTTGCCATGAATTTGCTGATGGACCCGGAAGTTGACTTTGTCACGCTGGCGGGCACGGCGGGCAGCGGCAAGACGCTGATGGCGCTGGCCAGCGGCCTGACACAGGTGCTTGACGACCGCCGCTACACCGAGATCATCATGACCCGCGCCACGGTATCGGTCGGCGAAGACATCGGTTTTCTGCCTGGCACCGAAGAGGAAAAGATGGGCCCATGGATGGGCGCGCTGGACGACAACCTAGAAGTGCTCGGCAAGACCGAAAACGGTTCAGGCGAATGGGGCCGCGCGGCCACCAACGAGCTGATTCGCTCACGGATCAAGGTCAAGAGCATGAACTTCATGCGCGGCCGGACGTTTTTAAACAAGTACGTCATCATTGATGAGGCGCAAAACTTGACGCCCAAGCAGATGAAAACGCTGATCACACGCGCCGGGCCTGGCACCAAAATTATTTGCATGGGTAATCTGGCCCAAATCGACACGCCTTATTTGACCGAAGGCTCGTCGGGCATGACCTACGCTGTTGACCGGTTCAAGGGCTGGCCGCATGGTGGACACATCACATTGGCGCGCGGTGAGCGGTCAAGGCTGGCGGACTTTGCCAGCGAAGTGCTCTGAAGTATTTTGAAGCTTCTTGGCGCCTGTGCGCTAGAAAGACTCGCGCCATAAGTCCAGCGCTTGCTGCACCGGGCGATCCGAGAAACTGAACAGCACGGCCTGGGTATCTGCCGCTAGCGTGTAGGGCATCCATGATGGGCAGACAAAAACGTCTTTGGGGCCAAAACCGAAGATTTGTCCGTTGATGGTGCAAGTGCCGCTGCCCTCAACGACCGTGTAGATGGTGGAGTCGGTTGACCGGTAGGCTTTGCCCTCGAAGCCAGCAGGCAGCAACTGCATGAAAGTACCGATGGTAGGTATAGCCCAGTCCCCCGTAACCGGGTTGGTGTACTGCAGTTTGTGACCCCAGCAAGGATGCGGGTCTTCGTGAGCGCTCAGGGTGGTCAGTGCTTCCAAAGTGCGGTCATACGGATACCAGAACAGCGGCGAGGTTTTGGAACGTGCCTTGTATTGCACGGGTTTCATGGTGTTGCCAAACCGCGCCAGATTGACATTGGCAGCACTGGCAATGTGCTGCATATCTTCAGCACCGTCTTGCCGAAACTGCGCATCCAGCAGTTCGACAATGGGAAGGTCCAGCCCGTCAAGCCACACCATGGGTTCGCTGGACTCGTTGCCATGGTCATGGTAGGTCCATGACGGCGTGATCACAAAATCGCCTCGGTGCATCACCACCTTTTCACCATCGACAGAAGTGTAAGCACCGTCTCCATGCATGATGAAACGCAGTGCCGACTGGGAATGCCGGTGCGCTGCAGCCACCTCGCCGGGCAAGATCAACTGCAAGCCCGCGTAGAGGCTGTGGGTGATGCGCGTCCGGCCGCGCAAACCCGGATTCTCCAGCACCAGCACACGGCGCTCTGCTTCTTTGGCTGTGATGAGCTGTCCGGCTTCTTGTAACCAGGGCCACATGGTTGACCATTTCCACAGGTAGGGCAGGCAAGGTGTGTTGGGCACGACCGTGACCAGGCTGTGAAGGACTTCCCACAAGGGGGTGCAGTTGGCAGTGCCGATCTTGTCGTAGAACACCTTGCGCCCGGTATCAATGTCTTGTTGTGTGCTGTTCATCATTCGATCTCCAGTTATGATTTTTTCGCCTCAGGCTAAGGTTACTGCAACATGCATGCGGCCAATGCCTTCAAAATCGGTCACGATGGTATCGTCCGGTAGCACCGGACCCACACCCTCCGGGGTGCCGGTGTAAATCAGGTCACCCGGCAGCAGGCTGTCAAAAGAAGAGGCAAACTCAATCAGCTCGCCGATGCTCAAAATCAGATCGCGCGTGTTGGCCCCGGTGATGTTGGGACCGGCCTTGCCAATCACCACCACCCATTCAGCCTCGTGATCATTGCGGCGATCGGCGTGTTGCAGCGCAACACCGTGGCTTGCCCCCACCAGCGAACTGGTGGCTTTCAGAAAAAGACCGATCGTTTGAATGTCGGCAACTTGGTTGTTGTGATGAATCTGTGCATCGTCACGCGCCTCCTGAAGGTACTTTTTGCAGTTGACGGGTGCAGCCACAATTGTGCCGGGGTTGGCCACAGGCGCGAGCCACTTGAGCCCCGTCAAAGGCAATACCGGCGCATCAGCCGCCAGCGTTTTGATGCGCGCGAGCTCTGCATCGAGATTCGCGATCAAGGGGTCAAGCTGGGGCAATGGGTAGCCGTAGCCTGGCAACACGTCGAGTGCGGCGGTCATGTCACGCAGGACATCGCCTTCAACAAGTCCCAGTCGGTTATCGTCAAATCGGCAAATCTTCAAGCGATGTCTCCAAGTCGGCCACGGTATGCGCTAAGTGTACTTATCAAATCACAACGAGGCTTGCGCTTCCTTCAAATGGAACCTTATGACAGACCTGATCGCGGTCGCAAAAGCAAAAAACGGCGAGCTGACCTACGGCTCATGAAATGTCGGCAGTCCAGCCCATCTGGGTGCAGCTTTGCCCGACGGTGCAACCGGCACACAGATGCGCCACATCCCCTTCTAGGAAACCAGCCAGCTTTACAGCGCCGTCGCGAACGGCGAGCCTGACTAGGGGTTTGGTCGTGCTGTATCAGCCGGCGCAATGCACAAGGCCGGCAAACTCAAATTCAGCGATGTTGCCGGGTCCAAGCGCATTCCCGATTATGAAAGCATACCCACGATGGTCGAGGCGGGTGGCCCTCCTTGTCGGGAAGTCGGTGGCAGGGTAGCCATGATGGCCTCAGGAGTGACTCCGGTAGCTATCGTCAGCCGTGTCAACGACGACATGGCAAAAGTCCAACAGGTCCCGGTCATTGGGGAGCCTCTTACCAGCTTTGGCTTTGAAACCTTGAATGTCAAGCCAGCAGAAATTGTCAAAATGATGGAATAGACTCACGCAGACGGGCAGAAGTCAACAGGCGCGCCAAGATTTCGCTTTTATGACTATTTTTGCAGTGCTGCGCAAATCAATGCGAAGAAGTTAATGGTTGGGCAACAAAAGGTATCTATGACATCGCGACAAAAATTAGTTCAGCCAGTGATGGCGTTGGCAGTGCTGGCTCTCATGGCTATCTTTGTGCCCGCAAACGCACAAGACAACTGGCCCAGCAAGCCTGTGAAGGTGATCGTGCCGTCGTCGCCTGGTGGTGGTACTGACATTTTCGGGCGGCTGCTCGCGCAAGCTTTAACCGACGAACTGCGTCAACCTTTTGTGGTGGACAACCGGGCAGGTGCCAGTGGCAACATCGGCGCTGCCGCAACGGCCAAATCTGCGCCTGACGGCTACACCTTCATGGTGACCGCGAATGCGTCGATTGCCATTAGCCCTGGCCTGTATTCCGCGCTGCCTTTTGATGCCGAACGTGATTTCACGCCGATTGCGCAGGGCGTCTTTGCGCCGATGGTGATCGTCGCGCACGCCGGCTCGGGCATGCGTACATTGGCTCAGTTGATTGAGCGGGGAAAGCAAAAACCAGGGGAGTCGTTTTACGGGTCTTCAGGCGTTGCTACGCCGCCATTTATGGGCGTCAAAATGCTGGAAAGCCTGAGTGGAGCGAAGTTTGAACATGTGCCCTACAAAGGCGTCGCACCGGCCTACCAGGACTTGCTCAGCGGTCGCCTGCAATTCATGTACCCTGATCTTGCGTCCATCCAGCCATTTATCCGCTCTGGTCAGGTGGTGGCGCTGGCGATCAACCGTGAAACAGATTTGCTGCCCAACGTACCTTCGTTTGAAAAAGCCGGCGTTAACGGCATGACCGCCCGCACGACCTTCAGCATCGTGGGACCTGCAGGACTACCACCGCAAATCGCTGCCAAGCTGAGCGCAACGATCAACACCATCATGAAATCACCTGCCATTGCCACAAGGCTCAGAGAACTGGCACTCATACCGATATTTGACACACCCGCAGAGTTTGCCTCCAGCCTGAAAAGAGAGCGAGATTACTGGGCGGTTTTCATCAATCGAAACGGTATCAAAGCAGACTGATCAAAGACTCATCAGTAAAGAACTCGACGACGACTCGTCAGCTCTTTCGGTCTGCCCACTAGCAGTGCGTTAACCGATGTGAGATGCAAGTGTCGAACTTGCGACCTCATCAGTTTGAAAAATTTTGCAGTTTGCCAACTTCCCACGACTATTTAAACGATAAAACGCGTACTTCACCCGGACAGTTTGGCAAAGTACGTTGCGGCCTTTTTTAGGATGTCACGCTCCTCGTTGGCCCTCTTCAAATCTGCCTTGAGGCGCGACACTTCAGCTTTGAGCTGGGCAGTTTCCCCACTGCCGGGGCCCACTCTATCCTTTGCAAGGCGCACCCATAAGTACAGGCTTTTGTCGGACATGCCCAATCGCTTGGCAACATCAACAACTCAATGACCACGCTCGGTGACTTGGCGTACCGCTTCAGCCTTGAATTCGGCTTGGTATCTCGCTGTCTTCATAGCTATCACTCCAGTTCAATTTCGACCTTAACCGGTGCCTATTGAAGCGGGTGACGTCCAGGGGTCACATCACCGAGCCATACCTCTCATAAATAATTCGACGACTTCGCGAACATGTCGATTGACCGCTTGGGCTGAAGACGGCCTACCGATGGTGCTCAGGTGCGTTGGATTAAATACCAGCATGTCGTGAAACAGCGTTGCGGCCATCATCGGATTGCAGACTCGCAACTCGCCCGCTTCCTGACATCGTGTGATGAAGCCAGCAATGCGCAAGCGCGATTGTTGAGGGCCATCGTCAAACCAAATCTGTCCCAGTCCAGGAAAGCGCGCAGTTTCGGCCAGCACCAAACGCTGAAACGCAATGTGCTTATCCAACAAAAGTGATTTGAGCAGCGTCGTGCCCAATTGCGTCAAGCCCGTACGGGCATCTTTATCAGCCAGGTTTACTTTTCTGAAATTGCGTAAAAACAATTCGCAGAGGTTCTCGATGACTGAGCGAAACAACCCCTCTTTGTTGCCAAATTGGCTGTAGACGTTGGTCTTTGAACCCCCTACTGCGAGAACAATGACATCGATACTGACGCCGGCGAAACCATGGATCAGAAACTGCTCGGTTGCAACTTGAAGAATTTGAGCCCTGCGCTCCAATCCCCGGCGTGTCACCCGTGTACGTGATGTGTCTGCTTTTTTTCCATTATTGGATGGCATCGGTCATCACAAAGTTGTAATCGAGCGTGTAAAAATCACGCATCATGTCTTTGCCGTCTGGCGCAATTCCAGAAGCCTGATGTTTGAAGTCCGCAATAAGGGATGGGCGAACACCGAACACTGCGTCCCCATCAAGATTCTTGCTTGTCCTGTCAAAGATGTGCGTGATCAATGGGCGTTGACCAGGTGCTCGAATCCTGAAATGCAAATGTGCAGGCCGCCAACTTCTGCCAGTCGTTGCTTTGAGCATCTGAATCGCAGTGCCATCTTGCGGAACAGGGTAGTCCACCGGCAATACAGACCAGAAGCTGAAGCGGCCATCGCCACCAGTTGTCAAGACTGCGCGCGCCCAGGCGCCCCTCTCTTCTAAGCCGTCCTGCACATCGTAGAGACCTCGATCATCGGAATGCCATACATCAATGACGGCGTTGGCAACTGGCTGGCCATCCATGGTCAGAATCTGACCTTGTGCATGCATGGGAGTACCGGTTGCGCCTGCGCTGATGTCGGCACCCATCGGAAATTGAGGAGCATCTTCCAACAAGAAGGGGCCCACGAGCGTCGGCTCTGTGGCATGCGCCGGACGAGGATAATCTTGCGTGACGGTGAGCATCGACAAACCCAGTGCATCCGAAAAAATCATGAATTCATTGCGGCCGGGGCTGCACCATTTCCCCGTTTGTTCCAGAAAACTCATGGTGAAGTTCCATTCGTCAGCCGTGAGCTTGACCTCTTTAGCAAAGCTGTGAATATGCTTGATCAGTGACAGCATCAGTTCACGCAAACGCGGGTCAGGTGTCTGCGCATAGCGTTCGAGCACTTCTTGTGTAATCAATTCAAGGGAGTCATAACGATTTTCGAGACCTTTGTCGTGCGAATTACTCATGATTAGATTTCCTTCTTTGAAAAATCAGTGGCTTGCAGGCGTAGATTATTAGCTGGTTTAAGTCGAAATTTGGCAATCTTCATGGAGCCGGTATGAGGCAGGCTGTCGACCATGACGATGTATCGAGGACGCTTGATGGGGGACAGTTTCTGTTGCGCATAAGCATGAACGATCTCAGGGGTAATCTGTGTTCCGGGGCGAGCAACGACAGCCAGAAGAATTTCTTCTTCACCCAAATCGGAGGCCACGCCAATCGAAGCGCATTCGAGAATATCGGAATGACTCCCAATGGCCGAGTCGATTTCTGCGCCTGAAATGTTTTCACCACGTCTTCTGATGATGTCTTTTTTACGGGTGAAGAAGAAAAGAAAATCATCTGCGTCGCATCGTACCAAGTCGCCTGTCAGGAACCACCCGTCCCTGAAGCTGGCAGCAGTCTGGTCAGGATCATTGAAATAGCCTTGCATTAACGTGGGGGTTTTGACCACCAGTTCACCCACCTCGCCTATGGGCACTTCCTTGCCAGCCTCATCAATTACCCGCACTTGCGGTCGTTCAATAGCGGGGTCGGGGTGTGGGGAAATACAGCCCATACTGCCCAGCTTGTGAGGGCCCAGGAAAGGATTACTGAGTACGCCGGGGATCTCTGTCATGCCGTAGCACTCGATCAATACAGACACATGAAATCGCTGATGGAAGGTGTCAAGCAAATCCTGATTCAGAGGCGCCAGAAACATCTTTCGGAGGCTGTGGCTGGCCACGAACTCTTCTGGAGGTCTGCGCGCGAGAATGGCGGCGGCAGACATGATCACATTGACCTCCGTCGCCCGAGTGGCTGCAGCCTGCTGCCAGAAACTGGATGCCGAAAAACGACGAATGAGAATTAGGGTGCCGCCACAAGCCATAGCCCCGCCAAGTGAATACATCAGAGCATTGATGTGGAACAGCGGAAGTACACACATCAAGCGCTCATCCGGTTGAAGGTACATGCGGTGAACAAATGCCTCTGCCGTTAGCAAATAACTGCGCTGGCTGTGCATCACGCCCTTCGGAAACCCCGTGGTACCTGAGGTGTAGATGATCATGCAAGTGCTGTCTGCAGTACCTGTGCGGGTACTGACGTCAGGTTCGCATGAATTCCATTGACGCAGCAAGGAGGGCTCTGAATCAGGCTGGTCTTCTTCGATGACCACTTTCCAAGGTGTTGGGGTCATTTGACTTGTTGCTTCCAGAACCTTGGAAAGTGGTTCGGGGGAACAGACAACACCGCGCACGCCGGCATGCTCAAAAATGTATTTAGCTTCGCGTGCTTCAAACTCAGGATTGCATGGCACAACAATGGCGCCGATTCGTGCGCAGGCAATTAGGAGTACCACTGTGGCCGGATGGTTATAAGCCATTGAACCAATCCGGTCGCCACTTTGAATGCCACGTTGGCGCAGCCAGGTTACGGCCCGATCCGCTTGCGCTGAGCACGTCTTCCAGCTCATGATGGTGTCTTGGTATTCAACCATCGGTCGATCGCTCAGTTGGCGCAGGCGCGCCTGAAAAAACTGATCAATCGAAAAATCGTGATGATCGAAATTCCTCAAAACTTCCAGAGGAGACAGATATGCAGCACTGGTCATCTCAACCCTCGGAATTAACGCGGTACGGCGGGGCCGTCGTATGTCATGGCTTGCTCTGCAGCACTGGCCAACTTGAAACCGATGGGTCGCGTTTGCTCTTCCAGAATGTGCGCCACAAGCGATGCAGTTCTTGCCAACAAAGGAATTCCCTTGAGGGCGCCAGCGGGATAACCTGCATCCAACAATACAGCGGGAATGGCCGCAGAAACATTCATTGGAAATGGACGGCCATAGACACCTTCAACCTGTGAAGTCAACGCCTGCAAGGCACGGACATGTTCGCCGGCCACGCCCCACTCTTTGGCGAGATCAAGTAATTTAGTGGCGCGGGGGTCGCCATTCTTATGGACCGGATGACCAAAACCAGGAAGCGCTTGCTTGTTTGCGCGGAAACTTTGAAGACGGATTTTGGCAACGTCTTCTAAAGCTTTGCCCTCTTGCGCAGCTTGTTGAAGCATGGCAATCAGTAAATGACCCGCAGTTTCAGAGGCGCCAAGAATGACCGGGCCACATCCGAGCAAGCCAGCAGCAACTGCGCCTTGAACCGACTCAGGGGAAGCAGCCAGTGTCATGCGAGCCGCCTGCACCGAAGGCACCAACCCATGCTCGGCCAAGGAAACCATGGTGGCATCGGCCATGCGCACCAAGTTGGCGCTCGGTGACTCACCTGTCAAAAGGAAGAGAAAATAAGCGGTGAATGATTGCTGTCCTATGACATCGCGGCAAAGATCTTTTCCACGCACGACAATTCGGTCGAGCTCGGCGATGGCCATGTGTGTGGACCCACTAGGAGTGAATGCGCTGGAGACAGGGATTGAGCTCATGTGTGCAAGGCCCTTCGAAGGGTGATTAGAGAAAATGGATGCCTGAACTATGATCTCTGCGACAACTTTTAGATGACGCTTTAGAGACATTTTTAGTGAGGGTAACTCCTAGCAAAAATAATACCGTCTGGTATCAATAATGTAGAGCAAGTTACGTTCATGTCAACTATTCAATTTTGAGGAGTCACAGATGCAAAAGCGATCTTTTCTGAAAGCTGTAAGTTCTTCGGTTCTGCTTTCTTCAACATCCACATTGCTGCATGCGCAGACAAAAGCCATCCGAGTTGGCAGCACTTTGTCGCTGACAGGCCCCTTGGCAGGGACTGCCGTCATGCACAAAATTTCAGGTGAAATTTTCATCGAGCAATTGAACAAGCGCGGTGGCTTGCTGGGCCGTCCTGTGGAGTGGATCGTGAAAGACGATCAGTCCAAGCCCGATCTTGCGCGCACCCTGTATGAGCAACTGATATCTGGCGACAACGTCGACCTCCTGATGGGCCCTTATGCAACTGCCAATTCCCTAGCTGCCATGGGCGTGGCACAGCGCAACGGCAAGGTGCTGATTACGAATTCATTTGGCATCCCTTCTTTGGCCAAATACGACATGCATTTCCCTGCTTATGTGATGGGCATTGACCCAGGCACGACAGTACCCAATACCCTGCTGGACGCAATTGCAGCGTCTGGTGCAAAGCCTCAATCAGTGGCAATGGTGACGAGTAAATTCCCCTCGGTTGTCTTCTTGTCGGTGGGCGCGCGTGAGGTGTTCAAAAAACGTGGTTTGCGCGAAGCACTTTGGCTTGAGTGGGAATTTGGAAACAGAGATTTTGGTCCCATTGCGTCTCGCCTTAAAGAGGCGAATGCCGATGTTGTCTGGATCGGATCTATTGGTCCAGAGAGTATTCAGTTGCTTGAGGCAATGAACAAGATTGATTACAAGCCGAAAATCCACTTCCATCTTTATCCCACACCAGGCCCCTTGGCGCAGTCTCCTTTGGCAGCCAACGCATTGTCGCTCTCCACTTTCGAGCAACATGCGCCATTTACCAACAACCCAGCTTATGCCGAAGTGTTCAAGATGTACAACGAACGCGCCGCAAAAGCCAATTTGCCAGACACGGCGTTCGATCTTCAGGCGGCCAATGCTTATACAGGCTGGCAATTCTTGGAGGCTGGCGTCAAAGGTGCGGGAAGTCTTGAGGATGCCAAGATTGCTGCATTTCTTAAGAAGAACCGAGTGGACACCATCGTGGGCAGAGTCCGTTTTGATGGGCAGAATAACTACGGCGATGACTTAAACCGCATCAAGCAACTACAGGGCGGCAAATGGATGGTGGTTTACCCCAAAGATTTTGCGTTTCCAGGTAGCAAGTTGAACTTCTAATATGCCCAGTGCAGGGCTTTTATTCCAGGCCCTGGCTTCGGGCGTCTTTTTAGGTTCGCTGTATGGCCTGATCGGCCTAGGCATTGGATTGGGTTGGGGTTTGCTCAGGCAAATCAATCTGGCGCACTTTGCCTGGGTTTTTCTCTCGGCATACATCACCTACGAACTTAAAAGCCGGCTAGGTGTTGACCCGTTGGTGTCACTGCTGTTGTTGGTGCCTGTGTTTGCGGTGCTGGGCATGGCGGTTCAGTTATTGCTGATGCGGTTTGCGATCACCCCCTTCAATTCTTTGCTGGTGACGTTCGGCATGACCGTTTCAGTGGAGGCTTTACTCCAATGGATTTGGAGTGCCGACTTTAGACGCATGGCCTCGGTCTATGAAGAGCATAAATTTCGTCTGGGCAGCGTGGTTGTTACTTACTCTGAGGCCATCACCTTTTGCTTATGTTTAATGCTTGTTGGGCTGGTGTGGTGGTTGCTGAAGAAAACGGATGTGGGCAAGTCTGTACGAGCTTGCGCGGAAGACCCTGAAATAGCGACTGCGTTTGGAATTAATGCCAAGCGTTTGAGCATCTGGCTGGCGGGCCTGTGCGCTGGACTGGCGGCCTGTGCAGGTGTCTGTGTGGCTTTGATGTTTACCTTGGCCCCTTCCCAAATATTTGCCTGGGTCGGCGTCGTCTTTGCAGCCGTCATGATCGGACGATTAGGGTCGGCACTGACGCCACTTATTGGGGGCTTGGTGATTGGAATTATCGAATCCATGACCATGGCTTTGATTGCACCCACATGGGCACCCTTGGTGGCGTTCATGGTGCTGATCCTGATTCTCTTGTTCCGGCGCAGTGATGAATAAGATGCATAGAACGATGGCAGTAATGCTGCTCTTGGTGTTGCTTTTCGCAGCACCCTATCTTGGCTTGCCCGTCCACCTGCAGTCGCTGATGTATGTGATATTTTTCTGGGTCACATTGGCCACCTCATGGAACATCTTGTCAGGGTATTCGGGCTATTTTTCGTTCGGTCATGGTGCATTTTTTGGTGTGGGTATGTACGGAATGGCCACACTGGCCACCAAGGCCGATTGGCACGTGGTGCCTGCCGCGCTGGGCAGTGGTGTATTGGCTGCAGTGCTAGCCTTGGCGATTGGCTGGCTGGTCTTCAATGCGCGAAAAATTCGGGGAGAGTCATTTGCGCTAATTACCTTGGCCGTGGGTTTTGTACTGGCCACGGTGGCTGTGAATACACCCATCGATGGCGGACCAGGCGTCTACCTGATGTCAGTGGCTATTCCTCAATGGGGGCCTAAACCTGCATCGACTTTTTACTACGCCAGCCTGGGACTGGCTTGTGTCTGTATCGGTGTGGCCTGGTGGATATTCAAAGCCAAGGCTGGCCTGGGTTTGTTGGCCATTCACGATGACGAAGACTCGGCAGAAGTTAATGGCGTACCAACTTACAGACTCAAAATGGGGGCGTTTGCAATATCGAGTTTCTTTGCGGGCGTCATGGGTGCTGTGCATGCCTTGTATGTGTCGTATGTGACGGTAGGCGAAACATTTAACATCACTGTCCCTTTAACCGTCGTTCTCATGAGCATCTTGGGGGGCAGTCGGCATTGGCTTGGCCCCATGGTTGGCGCGGTGCTGATCACACTGCTGCTCAATGCCTTCACCGCGGGTGACAGTGCGCTGGTAGGCAAAATCATCATTGGCATGGTGCTGGCCGGTGCTGTGCTCGTGATGCCAAGAGGCATTGTGGGAACTTGGCAACTGCGTATGCACAAACGCTTGATTCAAAAAAATGCGCAAGATCTTCAAGATGAACCTTTTCATGCGCCCGAAGAACTGACGTATCTTGAGCGTCCGAGCATCACGCCGTCCGCAAATTTCGCGCGAGAAAAAGTCCTGGAAGTACGTGGCTTGAGCAAAAATTTCTCTGGCATTCGAGCGCTCCATCAAGTGGATCTGGATCTTTACAAGGGTGAAATCTTGGGCCTTCTAGGGCCGAATGGTTCAGGAAAATCCACATTCATTAATGTGGTGACAGGTCATTACCTTCCAACGGCGGGAACTGTTGTGTTGTCGGGGCAAACCTGTGCGGGATGGCCTGCACATCGAATCCGTCGTCAAGGTTTGTCGCGCACCTATCAAATTCCAAGGCCGTTCCATGGCCTGACAGTTTTACAAAACGTCACGTTGGCTGCGCAATACGGTGGCGCGAATTTAACCGATGCAGAAGCCTTGGAAGAGGCGCTTAAATGGATGCGATTTACCGGGCTCGACAAAAAAGGGGATTACTATCCCGAGGAAATTAATTTGCATCAACGCAAATTTCTAGAGCTGGCACGTGCTTTGGCGGCACGGCCACAAGTCTTGCTTCTGGATGAAGTTTTGTCGGGTTTGACGCCGCCGGAGATCAACGCAGCCGTCCAGACCATTCGCCGCATACGCGACCAGGGCACATCGATTGTGTTTGTAGAGCACGTCATGAGCGCGGTGCTGGCATTGTCAGACCGCTTGGTCGTGCTCAACCAAGGGGAAGTGATAGCGGAAGGCCTTCCTGAGGTCGTGATGGCACGTCCGGAAGTTGTGAGTGCTTACCTTGGTGATGGGGTGGTTTGAATATGCTTCGAATTGATCACATTCAAGTCAACTACGGTTCTGCACCCGCGCTGTGGGAAGTTTCTCTGGAAGTCAAATCCGGTGAACTCGTTGCAGTGATTGGGCCCAACGGAGCAGGTAAAACCACATTGATCAATGCGGTCATGGGATTGAACCCTGTCAAGAACGGGCAGATCGAATGGGAAGGCGAAACCATTTCGAAGCTTTCGCCTCACCTCTTGTGTGAAAGAGGTTTGGCATTGGTGCCGGAGAGTCGTCGATTATTCACAGGAATGACTGTTCGAGAAAATCTTGAACTGGGGGCCATGCATCCCGCTGCGCGTGCTGCACGCGAGCGCACTTTTGAACACGTCTGTGATCTGTTCCCTGCTGTGCGTGCCAAACTGGATCAAGTGTCGGGCACATTGTCTGGGGGTCAGCAACAGATGGTGGCCATTGGTCGAGCCATGATGGCACTTCCGCGTTTACTTTTGCTCGATGAGCCATCTTTAGGACTGTCACCTGTCATCGTCGTAGAAATGTTTCGCGCCATCGAATCCATTCACCGAAGCGGTACATCCGTGTTGCTGGTTGAACAGAACGTCAGCCGTGCACTGGCAATTTCACAGCGAACGTATGTTTTGGAAAATGGTCGAGTCATCACCTCTGGTGAGTCGCAGGAGTTGAGCAACCGCCCCGAAATTCGCAAGGCCTATCTCGGTATCTGACCTGCAGAGGTGTTGCAGCCGACCGAAAACTGACAACCTTGGATTTACGGCATAAACCAGTCCAAGTTTTACGCCGCCCCCCCTGAAGCGCAGGGCCTACACTCTCGAATAAATTCCGGACAATTTGTTCATTTCTTAACGTGGACATTCAACATGAAGCTCATCGACCTTGCCGGCTTTGCCGATTTTCCGAGGCATAAAACTCCTTTTGAGGAATGGTATGCCTCACACACAAAATTTCTGACAGACTCCGAATTCACGAAATTTTTACCCCGGTCGACGTTCAAATGCCTGCACATCATCGGGGATGTGGTGAAAGGCTTGTTTGTCCACTGTGAAGATTGCAATTTTTGGCTTGTAGACAGTGGGGTCATCTAAAGTGCCAACCTTCACCACCATCGAACCGGGCCTTGCTGGGGTTTGAGTACCTATTGCGGTACCACATGTAGGGCAAAAAAAACGAGTAACTGGCTTTTCTAAGTCGCTGCGTTTGAATGACGCGGGAGTCTCATTTTCGTACTTGAAGCCATCAAGGTCCAAGATCACTATGGCGTTTGGGTGACCACCTGTAATATATTGACACTCTCTGCAATGGCATTGCAAAGCAGCTTTGATTTCGCCCTCATATGAGTAGCGAATCCCTTTGCAGTAACAACCACCCGTTATTTTCATGACAGCCCCTATTTGCAAATCAATAAATCATACTAACGTAATACCAGTTATCACCAAAATACTGCGTCCAGAATCTGGTTTGAGCCCAATTCTTTCTTTTTTTCAACTCTTTTCTTGAAGGCAGCAAGCCATGCACCAAGACACGAAAGTCCAGATCTCTTTATAGTAGCGATGGAGTTTTAAATTTTCGGCAGTTGCTGTGCTCTTTTTTCTTGGGTCAACAACTGCTTCCACAACTTTTAGATTTGCCTTGATGTCAAGCACCACACTCACCGCGGATAGGTCTCTTTCTTCTCCTCCCACAGTCCACGCTGACTTGCACGCCCGTTTTGGCAGCGGGCAGTCGGTGCGCCGTCTTGAAGACGACAAGCTACTGGTCGGGGCCGGTCAGTTCACGGCTGATGTCAGCCCTGTGGGCCAAGTTCACATTTTCTTTTTACGCTCGCCTTACCCGCATGCCCGCATTGTCTCGGTTGACAGTACGGCTGCGCTGGCCATGCCCGGGGTGCTGAGCATTGTCACTGGGGCTGACATGGCGGCGGCGGGGGTCAAGCCGATACCCGGCTCGGCTTTCAAGCGGATCGACACTTTGCCTTGTGCCGCGCCATATCGCCGCGCGCTGGCCCACGAGCGGGTGCGTTTTGTCGGAGAAGCGGTGGTCGCCGTGGTGGCGCTGAGCTTGCAGCAAGCGCGTGACGCTGCCGAGGCAATTGACATTGAGTATGCAGAATTGCCCATGCTGGTCAACTTAGACGACGCTACGGCTGCCAATGCGCCTGTGTTGTGTGAGCAGGCGGTTGACAACATCGCCGGTGAAACCCGTTACGGCAGTGTGCAGGCCACCGACCAAGCCTTTGCCCAGGCAGCGCATGTGGTCAAACTCGACATCGTCAACCAGCGTTTGGCACCCGTTTCTCTAGAGCCGCGCACGGTGCTGGCCCAGCCCGACCCAGTGACCGGCCGTTTGACGATTCGCATGAGCACGCAAATGCCTTCGGGCGTGCGCAATTCAGTCTGCGACTTGCTGGGCATTGAGCGTAACAATGTGCGCGTGCTGGTCGGTGATGTCGGCGGTGGTTTTGGCATGAAAACCGGCATTTACCCAGAAGACTTGGCGATTGTTTTTTGCGCCCGCGCGCTGCAGCGTCCAGTCAAGTGGGTCGCAGACCGCAGCGAAGAATTCATCTCGGCCACGCACGGCCGAGACTTGCAAACACAGGCTGAATTAGCGCTCGACGCGAGTGGCAAAATCTTGGCGCTGCGGGTCGCCTCGTTGGCCAATGTGGGCGCTTACCCGACTGGCACCGGTGCGGCCATTCAACTGCTGATCGGCCCCTGGGTGCAGACCAGCGTCTACGACATCCAAACCATTGATTTCCATTTCAAAGCCGTGTTGACCAACACCGCGCCGACCGCCGCTTACCGTGGCGCGGGTCGGCCAGAAGCGATCCACATCATGGAGCGGCTGATGGACGAGGCGGCACGGCAGTCCGGCATTGACCGCATCGCCTTGCGCCGGCGTAACTTCATCGCGCCGTCGCAAATGCCGTATAAAAATCCGATGGGTCAGATCTACGACTGCGGTCATTTTGAATCCATCATGGACCAAGCCTTGGTGTTGGCGGACTGGTCAGGCTTTGCAACGCGCGCGGCAGACTCAGCCCGGCGCGGCATGTTGCGGGGCCAAGGCATAGCTACTTTTTTAGAGTGGACCGGTGGCAATGCGATGGAGGAAACAGTCACCGTGGCGGTGCAGGCCGACGGCATGATCGAGGTGTTTTCAGCCGTCAACGGCATGGGACAGGGTATCTTGACCTCGCTGGCGCAGTTGGTGGTGGACGCCTTTGGCGTACCGATTGAAAAAGTCCGGGTGGTGCTCGGCGATACCGATCGCGGCGACGGTTTTGGTAGCGCCGGTTCGCGTTCGATCTTCACGGGCGGCTCGGCCATTCGCGTCGGCGCTGACCAAACCATTGCTGAAGCCAAGCGCCTTGCCGCGCTGGAGTTTGAAGCTTCGGTGCAGGATATCGAGTACCGTGAAGGCTGTTTGCAAGTGATCGGAACCGACCTGAGCACCGACATTTTTGCGCTGGCTGGGCGCCAAGCCGACCAACGCATTTTCATGAACTCGACCACCGCTTCGAAGGGCCCCAGCTGGCCAAACGGCTGCCACATCAGCGAGGTCGAAATTGACCCGCTGACTGGCCATGTGGCGGTGGCGGCCTATGCCTCTGTCAACGATGTCGGCCGCGTGGTGAACCCGATGATTGTGCGCGGCCAGCTTGACGGTGGCGCGGTGCAAGGCATCGGCCAGGCGCTTTACGAGCACCTGGTCTACGACCGCGAAACCGGCCAGCCTGTGACCGGTAGTTTGATGGATTACGTCGCGCCACGCGCCGATGACTCACCCGTCTTCAAGACCGAGATGGACAGCTCGGTGCCCTGCCTGAACAACGTGCTCGGCGTCAAAGGTGTGGGCGAGCTTGGCACCATCGGCGCGACCCCCACCGTGGTCAACGCCGTGGCCGATGCACTGGCCCGCGCCGGCATGGCGGCTCAAGCGCCGTTGCTGCAAATGCCGCTGACAGCGGCCCGGGTTTGGACCTTGATGCAAAGCTGAGTTCAGTCGAAATGGTTCTGTCACAGTAAGCATAAACGACATTCCAAGCCATGCTTTGTTAAGCAGGAACGGGGTGGACTGTGACAGTTTCATAACTTTAGTTAACAAATCTATGCGGTTTATTAATCGCGTCGCTACCGTTTACCAGGACGCGAGGGCAGGTCGTCCAGCCTCAGGCCGACAGGAAATACCCGGGAGCGCTTGCCGTTGCAGCGCTTTGCGATGGCGGTATGGTTTCATCCCAGAGACGCGCGATATAACGCTTCCCGCTCTGGCCGTTGGATGCGTCGGAGCACAACCATCCAATGCCGCGCCGCATGATGGCCGCTGGTAACAGATTGCCGTCAGCACCGCGTTTGTTGACACTGGGCGGCAGCAGATCCGTATCGGCGGCGCCGCCTGGCAGGTAGACGTTGATATCCACTCCGGTTCCAGCAAGTTCCTGCGCCCAAACGCACGACATCGCCTCCAGCGCCGCCTTGGACGGACCGTAGGGCGAATAGCTGCGCCGCACCATGGTCTGGTCGCTGGTCGACACGTTGATGACTTTGCCGAAGCCCTGTGCAAGCATGTGCGGAACGCATGCGCGGGACATGTTGAACACGCCATTGACATTCGTGTCCATGATGCGACGCCACTGGTCGGGGTCAATTTCCCAGAAATTGACAGGCACCGTGTTATAGGTTTCGCTGATCAGCCGCATGCCTATGCCGGCGTTGTTAACAAGCACGTGCAATGCTCCAAACCGTGCCAGCACCGCATTGACCAGGTCCTGGCAACTCTTGAAATCACTGACATCCGAGGCAATACCCACCATGCAGTCCTTGCCGACCAGTGCTTCTGCCAAGGCGATGGTTTCTGCCATGGCCTCCGATGTGGAAGAACCCGTCACCACCACCTTGGCGCCCTGCGCTATGAGCGCCAGCGCCATTTCGCGGCCCAGGCCCCGCACACCGCCTGTGATAATAATGACGCGACCGCAAAGGGACGCATCTTTTGTGTCGATCATTAAGATTTCCTTGATTTGGTTAAAGCCGCACTGAAACTCAATAAATCTGCGTCTACATTTGTGACACAGGAAGACTCATTTTTCAAACCTTACTCTGGAGTTCTATCTTGCACTATTCATGGTCACCCATCATCAATCGCAAACCGCTGCGCTTTCCGAACGGGAAAAAACTTGCACTCATCATGACCATGAATTGTGAGTACTGGGACCTGACCAAAGATACCAGCGAGCCCTATTACGCTGGTGGTCCACCGATGCTGCCGGACTCTCTGCCCGGTAATGTGGCTGATTTCCCCAATTTCACCTGGCGGGAATATGGACAGCGTGTTGGCGTTTGGCGAATGTTCAAGCTGTTCGAGGAGATGGGGGCTCCTTTCTCTATCACCATCAACGCCAAGACGGCGCTTGAGCGGCCAGAAATTATTCAATATGCCAACGATAGGAACTGGGAAATCGTAGCGCACAACTACGAACAAGGCGAACTGCTGACGCGCCACACTTTCGACATTGCGAAGGAGCGGGAACTGATTGCCGCTACTTTGGCTGTGTATGAAAAATCGGTCGGGCGCAAAGCTAAAGGCTGGTTGTCTTCGTCCCTTAGAGGAACACCCAATACGCCTGACTTGGTGGCCGAACAAGGATTGCAATTTTTTTGCGACTACATGAACGACGATCAGCCCTACCTGATTCAGACACCATCTGGTCCCATTGTTAACGTACCTTACAGCATCGAGATCAATGATTTCACATTTTTTCACCGCCGTGCCATGTCGACCTGGGATGCAGCCCGAATGCTCAAGGATCAATTTGACGAGCTTTACAAGGAAGGGGCTGAAAGCGGCAGGCTCATGAACGTTGGCTTGCATCCTCACGTATCCGGGCACGCCCACCGTATGCCGTGTTTCCGTGATTTTTTAGCCCATGCGAAGAGTCACCCTGACGTGTGGTGGACAACGCGCGAAGAACTATCGTCCTGGTATCTAGAAAACCACACCGGTCATATAAGTTGAGCACGCCACCGCACCCGCCTTGACCCTTGCCAGTCCAAACAGAAAAAACGGAGCCGCGGCTCCGTTTTTTCAGACTGCTTACTTGCAAACATCTGGTGCATGCGAATCAAGCAATGTGCGCTGACCATTCTTGAGGCGAATAATGTAAGCCGGCAATTCTGAATCACGGTCCTGACTGAAGCAGATTTTGCCGTTAACGCCATTGATGTTGGTGGCCATCAAGTTGTCGCGAATAGCGGTTCTTTCAGCCTTGACCTTGGCAGCATCCCCTGTCACGTTCGCACGACGAATGGAGTCAGCGTAGACATAAACAATATCGTAGGCTGAAGCGTCAACGTGATGAGCGCCGGATTTGTTGACCCCACGTTTCTTGGCTTCATCCAAAAATTTCTTTTCAAACTGGCGGGTCCGGTCGTTCGCGTCCCACCAGTACCAAGACACATAAGTTGCGTCCTCACCGTCCGAGCCTAAGACTTTTCCAATGTCAGGATCAGCAAAAATTTGTCCACCAATCAGCGTGCTGGTATGACCCTGACGACGCAGTTCCTTCATCACTTTGGCAGTACCTTCGGGCAAACCAGCGAAAGCAAAAACACCTGGAGAAATGCCCTTCAGCTTGGTGATATGCGGGGATAAATCAGTGGCGTTGGTCGGGAAGCCTTCTGCTGGTATGACCATCTTCCAGCCATTGGCCTCCAGTAAATTAGGCATCCAAGTGGCCAAGGACTTGCCCACGAATTCATCACTTGGGAACATCACGGCAGCAGTCTTGTTGCTGATGCCACCCTTGACGGCCATTGTCTTGAGCAGACGCCCAAACTGCTTGCCTTCATCTTCAGTAACGCGGAAGGCCCATTTACGGTCTTTGGTTAAACCGGGGGCTGTAGCAGCATTTGGAATTTGCACGATTTCAAGTCGTTCACCAGCAGCAAAGGCGACTTGGGCTTCCTGACTGGAGAATGGGCCAATGATACCTAGGGCCTTGGTGTCTTCAACAAATTTTTGCACCGCGATCTGTGCATTCTTAGCTTCTCCACCCGTATCAAATTTTTCAACCCGGAGTTTCCTGCCATTGATACCGCCGGCGGCATTGATTTCAGCCACGGCAATATCGACCGCGATTTCGGTACCCACCCCGACACTGGCATAGCGTCCAGTTTTTGCATGGGACAAGCCCAAAACCAACTCTTGTGACATCACAGGCAGTGCCACACAGCCGACTACATAACCAAGAAAGAAGCGCATTTTCATTGAAAACCCCTTTGTTTAACTACCCAGATAAGCCGCCGCCATGCGAGGGTCTGATGCCAACTCGCTGGTGCTGCCTTCCAAAACCAGCCGCCCTAGTTCAAGCACATAGGCCCTGTGGGCGGTAGCCAAAGCCATGTGTGTGTTTTGCTCGACGAGCAAGATAGACAGCCCGCCGCGGTGCAAGTCTTTGATCAGTGCAAACAAGGATTGAACCAGCAAGGGGCTTAATCCCAATGAAGGCTCATCGAGCATCATCAAAGCGGGCCTACTCAGCAAAGCCCGACCGATAGCCAACATTTGTTGCTCTCCGCCGGACAGCACTGACGCGAGCATGTGGCGACGTTTCGCCAAGTTAGGAAAACGGTCGTAGATCGCCTCTATCTCACGTTCGGGGTTGTCTGTTCGCGTGTAAGCGCCCATCAGCAGGTTGTCGTGAACCGTGAGGCTGACAAAGATTTGTCGACCTTCCGGCACCAGGACCAAACCTTGTCCCACGCGCCAAGCAGCGCTTTGCCGGATCACCGATTGGGCTTTGAAAAATACTTCGCCGCGAGACGGTTTGACGACGCCTTGCAGAGCCTTGAGCAAGGATGTTTTTCCAGCGCCATTGGCTCCAAGCACCGTCACGATTTCACCCTCGGCGATATGAAGAGACATATCCTTGACAGCCTCAGTGGGGCCATACGTCACCTGCAGTCCGCGCGCTTCAAGCAGCATGAACAACTCCTGGCAGAGGGGCCGGTGTTCCCAGATAGGCTTCCATTACGCCGGGGTCCCGGTGAACCGCATCGGGAGTACCTTCAAAAATTTTCTGACCGAAATTAAGGACCACCACGTGGTCGCAGAGGTTGCGAACAAAAGGCATGTCGTGCTCGACCACGAACAGCGTCATACCTGTGTTTGAAAGACGCTCCAGCAGCAACCTGAGTTCAACAGTCTCTGCACTGTTAAGGCCTGCGGCAGGCTCATCGAGCAGCAAAATACTGGGTCTAGCCATGATGGCCCGTACCACCTCAATTCGTTTTTGAATGCCGTAGGGCAAGTCAGCGACGACCTGGCCGGGATAAGTTCCCAGGCCTGCATCGGCCAAAGCAGCTCGTGCATTTTCTGAGGCTTTTGTCCCACGGGCCAGCGCGAACGGCGAGCTGTAATGGTGCTCGCCAAGCATCACGTTTTCAATGGTCGACAAATGCGGCATAAGACGAATATTTTGAAATGAACGTGCCACCCCATGACCCACCCGCTTGGCAACGGACATGTGTGTGATGTCATGCCCATCGGCCACAATGCGTCCAGCGTCTATCGGGTAAACGCCAGAAACCAAGTTGAAAATAGTCGACTTCCCCGCTCCGTTCGGACCAATCAAGGCTGTTCTGCTGCCACGCCTGACATCGAAGCTGACGTCATCAATAACTTTCAGGCCTCCAAACGACTTGCTCACACCGGAAAGTTGCAGCGCTGCGCTCATGACCCGGCCCTCTTGCTTCTGTCTAACGGCGAAAGGGACAGAGAGGCGCGTATGCGCTCAAGCATCGTGCGTGTGATCACACCTTGAGGCCGCCACATCATGAGCAGCACCACGGCAATACCGAAAACCATGTAGCGTCCATTCTCGAGAAACTTCAGCGCTGGGCTGAACTGCGATACAGTGCGCAGAGCCTCGGGCGCCAAAGTGAAGAATGCCGCACCAAAAATGGGGCCCCATACCGTTTGGGTTCCCCCCATCAGCACATACAGCAGCACGTAAATACTGAACAATACACCCGTGGATTGCACGTCGATAAAGTTGAACTGGTGAACCAGCAAAGCCCCCCCCATGCCGCCGATGGCGCCGCCGATGGTCAGCGCAGTCACCTGAGTCGCGCGCAAGTTCACGCCAAACAGGTGAGCCACGCTTTCATCGTCATGGATGGCGCGCACAGACAAACCAAAGCGGGTTGACATCAACCAAGCAACAAAGACAACAACGGCCAGTGTCACCGGCAAAACGGTTTGCAGGCCGGCATAGGCCATCACCGACAAACCTGCCGCACCGCCCAGAGCAGGAATATTGAGCAAGACTCCAGCCACAACCTCGGCAAATGCAAACGTCGCCAGAACCATGTAAACGCCGCGCGTCCGCAAAATGGGCCATGAAATCAAGAAGGCGACGACACCGGCCAAAGCAGAGCCCAGCATGACCGCAAACCAAAGGGGAAATTCAAACTGCGATGTCAGGACTCCGGCCGTATAACCACCCACTAAAACAAAACCAGCAGCACCCAGATTCAATAAACCTGCAGAAGCGGGAATAAAAACAGAGTATGCAATAACTGTATTGATCGCAAACACGGCAAGCAAACCACTGACATAGCCGGACATCAGAATTTGCCTTTGCCGATGTTGGTGTGACCGAACAATCCCGAAGGTCGAATGACCAGTATCACCAAAAGCAGTCCCCACACCGGAATTTTCTCTATCTCAGCGCCGAAGGTACTGATCGCCAAAATTTTGACTAAGCCGACGAGCAAACCCCCAGCGATGGCACCCCAGATATTGCCCAGCCCGCCTAACACCATAGCCGCAATGGCATCTGTGGCGATCGCATCTCCCATAAAAGGCGTGACCGTGCCGTAGCTTGCCGCATAAAGAATACCGGCGAAGCCAGAAAGTGTCCCAGCAATGACAAAGACCACCGGAACAATATGCTGCACCTCGACCCCCATCAAGGTTGAGGCATTCGGATTTTCAGCAATCGCACGCAATGCTCTGCCCACCTTGGTGCGTACCAGCAAGGTGTTAAGGCCCGCGACAAGGACAATGGCAAGAACCAAACTAATCAAATGCGGAATACCAACAATCAGTCCTCCGAATCGCAAATTCGTGTCCATGAAGGGAAGTTCAAACCGCTGTGGATCACTGCCCCAGATGGATGCTGCCAAATGCTCGAAGAAAATAAGAAAACCCAACGAGCTCACGAGCGGCAAGGCATGCTCAGTTGCGTCGCCAAAACGAGCCTTCATGTAACGGTAAGTAAAGCGCTCGATCAGCAGTGAGGCCAGCACGGCAAAGCCAATTCCGACAGTTGCAGCCCAAGCCCAATGCCATCCCCAGCCCAGCAAGTTAGACCCCGATGACGACAGGGCCCAAGTCACCATGCCAGCGATCATGAAAAGAGCCGGAATCGTGAAATTTAAAAAATTTAACATTCCGATGGTGAGCGTGAAAGCCACCGCCACAAAGGCAAGAATGCCGCCTAACATCAGACCGTTAATGATTTGCTGTAAAAACTGCATGATCGGGTTTTAAGTTAATTTACTCTTACTCATAGTGCATGTGGTCTGCATTGGTATTTACGCTATTTGCAACTTTGCAGCGGGCCCACTTGCTCTGATTGTTTGTTAAACCTGGTCAACAACTGGAGAAATTTGAATGAATCCTTCGTTAATAAACGATCTAACCATCCGGCCATATTTGAAACTTGTCATTGTGGGAGGATGTGGCGGTATCGGGCGAGCCTTAGCCCTTGAGGCACTGCGACAGAAAATGCATGTCACGATACTTGATCTTCCTGAATCCATTGAACGTTACCGCGTTGAAGGCGTTGAACATTTTTCTCTTGATGCGAAAGATCCCGACTCCGTCGAACGCGCCATGACGCAAGCCGCACAACTGCTTGGAGGAATCGATGCATGCGTCAACTTGGTTGGTTTCATGGCTGCGCCACAAAGTTTGGCAAGCACTTCCCTAGAAACGTGGCAGGACGTGATTCATGGCAACCTTGACGCTGCGTTTTATATTTCACGTTCGGTCCTGCCCTTGCTGCACCGATCGGACCGAGCGAGCCTGGTGCATATTGCCTCGGGTCTGGGTGCATGGGCTCGGCCCAACTTCGGAGCCTATGGACCGGCCAAGGCCGGGATTATCTTGTTGACCAAACAGTTGGCTCTTGAAAATTCCCCCTCTGTGAGGGTCAACGCTGTTGCTCCGGGCGCAGTAGACACTGCATTTTTGCGAGGTGGCACCGGCAGATCCGACGAGCAAAGAGCTTCTAGTTTGGACACGGCCAGTTATGGTCAAGTTGTCCCTTTGGGGCGAATTGCAGTACCCAAGGACATCGTTGGGCCGGTGATGTTTCTGTTGTCTGAAGCGGCCGCCTACATGACGGGGCAGACACTGCATGTCAACGGCGGCACTTACATGCCATAAGACCGCATCACGCTTTGTCATTGCAGTTGATCAGTCCACACGTATATTGCCTAACTTGATCACGGGTGACCAGACCCGAATTTCGTTTTGGATGAACTCTAAAAACTTGTCTGGCCCGAGCGCCATGGGAGACATGCCGACAACCGGGTCAGATAAACGGGCTTGCATTTCTGGCGTATTCAAAATAGCAAGCAACTCTTTTTCGATGCGAGAAGTGATCGCTCGCGGCGTTTGCGCCGGCGCAGAAATGCCAAGCCACGAAACCGCCTGCACACCAGGGGCAATTTCATCCAAGGTGGGGACGTCAGGAAATGCAGGCATGCGCTTGGCGCTCGTCACGGCCAGAACCCTAACTTTACCGGCCTTAACCAGCTCAGACGCACTTGCCGTCAAAACCATGTCCAGCCGACCGCCCAACAAATCGGCAATGGCCGGAGAGGGGCCCTTGTAGGGGATGTGGGTCATATTCAAGCCAAGCGTTTGCTTGAGCAGTTCAGCCGCCAGGAAACCTGACGTCCCAACGCCCGCAGACGCGTAATTCACAGTCCCTGGCTTGGCCTTGACTATGGCCAAGAGCTCCCGCATTGTTTGAGCTGGGTGGTCGGTTTTTACAATCACGTATTGGGGATAAACGCCGACCAGTGCGATGTGATGAAAGCTCTTGATCGGGTCGTAAGGAAGCTTCGCATACATCAAAGGCCCAGGGGCAATCGATGAATTAAAAGAGGCTGCCAGCGTGTATCCATCTGGCGCGGACTTGGCCACCAGATCCGCACCGAGGGTCGATCCGGCTCCCGGACGGTTTTCAATCACCACAGGTTGATTAAGTGCATTGCCAAGACGCTCTGCAATCACACGCAGCGCTACTTCAGCGCCCGTACCAGGGGCAAATGGCATGACCAGCTTGATGGGCTGCGACGGATAGGTTTGACACCAAGCGTTCTGTCCGGACAAAGTGCAAGCCGTCAATAGCAAAACATTCCAAAGCAGTCGCATGGTGCGCCCTCCATTTCGTAAATGACTATCTATAACCTCAAACTGATGTGGTGACCTGAACGATAGATGATGCTGACTGAGTTCTTAAAAATAAGGTCGCGTATCACAGCAAAGATCGCTATCACCGCAGAATTGTCACATTACAACCTACGCCGATTGTGCCCCAAGACACCATTTACATTAGATGATATTATTTTCTACTTCCATAATATTAAAGGTATGTCGACGTGGAGTGGACTCAAAGACTTCGGATGCGTCAGTTGTACTTGCTGGTTGCACTTTACGAGACCCGTAACATCAGCCACACGGCAAGCCAAATGGGTGTCACTCAGCCCGGCCTCTCGAAATGGTTGGGAGAGTTGGAGGAAGACCTGAACGTTAGACTCTTCAAACGTAACTCACGAGGTTTAACGCCCACCGAATTTTGCACCGCGCTGGTCTCACATGCCCGAGCCATCATCGGGGAACTTGATCGCACACAAGCGACCATTGGCTTGATGTCCACAGGTGCTTCTGGTAATTTAGTGGTCGGCACCACACCAACAGTTGCAACCGGGCTGGTGCCTCACGCAGCTGGATATTTCAGGAAGAAATTTCCTGATGCTTACTTAAATATCATCGAAAATCGACTTGATACCTTGTTGCCGCAGCTGCAAGAGGGACGTGTAGATCTTGTGATTACCCGCACCGACCAGGCACGACTTGATGCAGGCGTACGCTGCGACATCCTTTACCCGGAGCAAATTCGTGTGGTGGTGGGAACCAACCATCCATTGGCCAAAAAACGAAAAGTAGATTGGCCAGATGTGCTTCGTTTCCCGTGGATCATTCCGCCCAAAGTCAGTCCTCTTCGACGTGAACTTGAGCACGAACTTGCTTTGGCAGGTCAGCCCGCTCCGCGTTATCGCGTAGAGACTGGGTCAACGCTCGTCATTGTGACCATGCTTCAGGATGGTGATTTGGTCGCCCCTATGTCCGCCAAGTTGATGCACTATTTTCAGACGCTCAAGCAGGTCGTCCCTCTTCCCTTGCCTTACCTTAGAGAGGGAAATGTCGGCGTTATTCGTCGTCGCGAAACAGCCGAGTCACCCATGTTGAAGGCATTTATGGATGGCTTGCGCTTACATGCGGGCACATGAAAATTTCTGTCAATCACATGCGAACCACCCCAAACAAGTCTGGCCTGATCGAAAGCTTGGAACGACATTGAACGCTGGTATCAACGCTTTAATATAGCTGAATAATTTATGGTTATGGCTTGGAAATTTTTCACTTGTGCTCAAAGCGCTTTTGACTAATCATAAGAATTTTTAACACTGACAATAACTGCGTATGAATTCACCTCATGTATTGATTTCCGGCGCGGGTCCAGTGGGACTGGTGAGCGCGCTGACTTTAGCAACAGCCGGCATCTCAGTGACAGTCTTTGAACGTCACACCAAACCACAAGATGACCTGCGCGCCTCTACCTTTCACCCTCCGACACTTGACATGCTGGCACGATTCGGATTGACAGACGAGCTTGTAGCGCAAGGCCTGGTAGCGCGCTACACCCAACAGCGCGATCGCAAGGAGGGCCTGATTGCCGAGTTCGACATGTCCCTGCTGGAAGGCGAAACACAGCACCCGTTTCGGCTGCAATGCGAGCAATGGAAACTCAACACATTGCTGCTGGATCGACTTGCCTTGTTGCCACACGTCAAAATTGTTCTGGGTGCAGAAATGCAAACAGTGACGCAAGATGCCCAGAGCGTGACAGCAAACGTCAAGATTGATGGCCACATGACGGCCTTTACAGGCAATTACCTCATTGGCGCAGATGGTGCATCAAGCGCTGTGCGTCAGTCCCTAGGCATCGAGTTTGAAGGTTTTACTTATCCAGAACGTTTTCTGTCGGTGTCGACCGACTTCGAATACGCTGACCATTTACCGAAATTGTCGTATGTCAACTACGTCTCGGATCCTGAAGAATGGTGTGTTCTGCTGCGGGTTCCGACTTTGTGGCGCGTTCTTTTTCCCACTCGACTGGAAGAGACAGATGAAGAAGTCATGACCGACGAGTCTATTCAAACGCGGCTACAAAATCTTCTGCCCAAAGACACCCCTTACAACACCGTGCACCGGACCCTCTACAAGGTCCACCAGCGGGTTGCAAAAGAGTTCCGTCGCGGCCGCGTGGTGCTTGCCGGCGATGCTGCTCACATCAACAATCCGATCGGTGGTATGGGCATGAACGGCGGCGTTCAAGATGCTTTCAATCTTTCGGACAAACTGGTTGATATTTTGATTTCCGGGGCATCACCTGACCTACTGGACCGCTATGAGCGTCAGCGGCGGTCGGTGGCCATCGAATACATCAATGCCAACACGGCACGCAACAAAAAGAATATCGAAGAGCGCGATCCTGATACCCGCCGTAAAACCCAGAACGAACTGCGCGCTATCGCAGCAAGTCCTGCCGCCTCGAAGGATTACCTTCGTAAAACATCCATGATTGATGCGTTAGAACGCGCGGAGTCCATCTTATGAAGCAAGGCCTCAGCACAAAAACCGCCACGCAAAAGCGTGCGGAACTCAAAGCCCGATTTACCAAAGGACACCTCGTTGTTGCGCCGGGTGTTTTTGAGATGGTCTCTGCCAAGATGGCAGACCAGATGGGATTTGAAGCCCTCTACATGACTGGTTATGGCACCGTTGCCTCCTACTTGGGCTTGCCCGACGCCGGTCTGGCCAGCTACTCCGACATGGTCAACCGCGTCACACAATTCGTCAGCATCACCGACACCCCCTTGATTTGTGACGGCGATACAGGTTATGGTGGTTTACTCAATGTCATGCACACCGTTCGCGGTTATGAAGCCGCCGGTGCCTGCGCGATCCAATTAGAGGACCAAGAATTTCCCAAAAAGTGCGGTCATATGCTGGGCCGCCGGGTGGTGCCAATGGCCGACATGGTTGCGAAAATCAAGGTGGCTGCGGAAACCCGCACCGACAAGAACTTCCAGATCATTGCCCGCACGGATGCACGCACCGTTCATGGTCTGGATGAAGCCCTGCGTCGCATGGAGCAATACGCCCAAGCGGGTGCCGACATTTTGTTTATCGAAAGTCCTGAGTCGATTGAGGAGATGGAAATCATTGGCAAAGCATTTGACCTACCGCTGGTGGCCAACATGGTTGAGACGGGGCGCACCCCAGTGCTGACAAAGGAGGAGCTGCAGCGTATCGGTTTCGGCCTGGTCATCTTTCCGTCGGCTGCATTCTTGTCGGCAGGTGCCGCGTTTAAAAATGTTTATGAGCACATCAAAGCGACAGGTTCAAGTGCCAACCTTGATCAGCCGCTCCATGATTTCCAGGGTTTTTCAAAGCTGATGGGTTTCGATTGGGTCAGTGAGTTCGACAAAATGCATGCCACCGAAGTGGTGAAGCCGTGAACAAGGAAGACATCTATCGCAAACAAAACCTGGGGAACACCTCAGGTATCGGTTCGCGCTGCGGCCTCATCCTTGTGGACTTCGTCAACGGATTTGTGGACGAGACGCAGTTTGGTGGTCCTCACATCGTTCAGGCTGTTAAGGAGACAGTTCCTTTGTTGGCGGCCTTTCGAAAAGCGCAGCTTCCGGTCGTCCACACGCGAGTGGTTTTTGCAGACGATGGTGCCAATAAAAACGTGTTTTGTCTGAAGGTCCCGCCGCTACTGCAATTAACGGAACATGCGCATGCTTCGCAAACTGTTCCAGAATTGACGCCGACCGCAGGTGAATGGGTGTTGCGCAAGACATCCGCCTCTGCATTTTTTTCGACCGGCCTGTCTGAGTGGCTTCATCTGCGTGGTGTTGACACCGCTGTCATTGTGGGGTGCACCACCAGCGGCTGCATACGCGCAAGCGTCGTGGACGCCATGCAGTTCAACTTTCGCACCATCGTGATCGAGGACTGCGTTGGTGACCGGGCCATCGAGCCCCATGATGCCAATCTTTTCGACATGCGCCAGAAATATGCAGATGTGATGCCGCGAGATACTTTTCTTCAAATACTACTTTCGAAAGTCTAGCCATGGACCATCTTGGTTACCGCATGAAATTTGGAACGCTTGGTCCCTCAACCAACACCATCGTCCAACCCGACTTTGACGACATGCGGCCGGTAGGCGTCACCAATCATTACAGCCGCATCATCATTCCCAATGATCCTGTTAACACTAATGAAGAATTTCTGAAATTGGTTAAGAATATTCAGGGAAACACCCTGCAGGCGGTAGACGTTCTCAAAAGCTGCGAAATGCAGTACCTCGTGATGGGGATGTCCGCAGCAACCTTTTGGGATGGTCGAAAAGGCGCTGAAACTTACCTCAACATGATGCGTGAGCGCGCCGAGGTCGAAGTTTCTTGCGGATCCTTTGCGACAGAAGCCGCGCTCAATGTCTACAAAGCTAAACGGATTGCTTTCTTTTCGCCTTACTTTCCGGTCGCCAACGACCAAGTCCGCCGGTTTTATCAGGACTGTGGCTTTACCGTCGTCCGAGATATTTGTCTGCAGCGGCCTAGCCCGGTACAGATTGCTCACACAACCGACGCGATGTGCCGTGACACGCTCAAGCAACTTGATGGCGACGATATCGATGCCATTGTTCAGGTTGGCACCAATCTGTCCATGGTTCGTTTCGCAGCCACGGCTGAGTTTTATTTGGGAAAGCCAGTCATTGCCATCAACACGGCAACCTACTGGCACGCCCTGCGCGCCGTCGGCATCAACGACAAGCTGCAGGGCTTCGGCAAGCTTCTGTCTCACTACTGATAGGCACCAAACCATGATTGTCGGTCAGATTACCAATGGCCTGATTTCAGGCGGCCTTTACGCACTGGCGGCGCAAGGCTGCTGCCCTAGCCCATGAAGACACAAAAAATCGGCCTGTTCCAGGTCGATCTGGTGCTTGAAAGCGAAAGCGCATTTTCACCTCTTGATTTTGTGGTTCCAGGCATCACGCCTGAACAGGTCGAACAGCATGCGGCCTGGCTTAAACCTGCGTTTGTTACAGCGGACAACCGCGTCAACATGAGCTTCCACAGCTACATCCTGAAAACGCCAAGCCATACGATATTGATCGATGCCTGTGTGGGTAATGACAAGGAGCGGTCTTTGCGGCCTTCGTGGCACCGACAGAATTACAAATACCTTGAGAACCTGAAGCGCCTTGGTGTGCAGCCGCAAGACATCGACTTTGTCTGCTGCACCCACATGCATGCCGACCACGTCGGTTGGAACACCTACCTGCAAGATGGCCACTGGGTGCCGACCTTTCCCAAGGCACGTTACGTATTTGCCAAGACCGAATACGAACACTGGGAACAGGCTCACCGCCACGCGCTGGCCCGTGGCCTGGACGCACCTAACCATGGCTCGTTTGCCGACAGTGTGCTGCCGGTAGTCGATGCGGGTCAGGCCATGATGGTGAACTCTGGTTTTGAGTTCGAAGCCGGTATCGAGTTGCATGATGCGCACGGCCATACCGCAGGCAACTGCCTGCTGGATACACGCAGCCAAGGGGCGCATGCCGTGTTTGCCGGTGACATTCTGCACACGCCGGCGCAACTGATTGACCTGTCGCTGTCATCACGGTTTTGTCACGACTCCGTGCAGGCGGCACAGACGCGATCTGAGCTGGTGCACAGGCTGGCCGACACGCCGACCCTGCTGTTCAGCGGTCATTTCCCCTCTCCGACAGCGGGACGTATCGTCGCCAAGAGCGACCACTTCAGATTTAAGTACGCCTGAGCCAGCAACTGTTACAGCCACACAGAGTAAGAATCCAGTGAGCACCCTGTTCGACAAGATCTGGCAAACCCATGTGGTCGCCAGTAACGAAGACGGCGAAGACCTTGTCTACATTGACCGGCATCTTGTGCATGAAGTCTCCAGCCCGCAGGCTTTTGCCGGACTGGCCATGTCGGGACGGGTCTTGCGATCCAGCGAGCGCCACATCGCGATCCAAGACCACAACGTCCCAACAACGCCAGACCGCAACACGCACATCCCTAACGCTGAGAGCGCAGTGCAGATTGCGACCTTGCGCGCCAATGCAAAACAGACTGGCATGCGACTGATTGATCTTGACGACAAGCGGCAAGGTATTGTTCATGTTGTCGCCCCGGAGCAGGGTTATATCCTGCCCGGAGCGACTGTTGTCTGCGGTGACTCCCACACCGCAACGCTGGGTGCGCTAGGCGCGCTGGCTTGGGGCATCGGTACCTCAGAGGCCGAACATGTCATGAGTACGCAAAGCCTGTGGATTCGCAAACTCGCAACCCTAGGACTCTGGGTTGATGGCCAGCTCGGTCAAGGCGTCTACGCCAAGGACTTGGCGCTCGGCATCATTCGCCAATTGGGAACCAGTGGTGGCGTTGGGTTTGCCATCGAATATTTCGGTTCGACTATCAGCGCACTGTCCATGGACGCCAGACTGACCTTGTGCAACATGACCATCGAAGCGGGTTCGCGCTTTGGTTTGATAGCACCCGATCAAACTACCGAGGCATACCTGCGCCCCCGCGTCTCGGGCCTGGCCAAGTCGCACTTTGATCAAGCTTTAGAAGCATGGCGCAGTCTCAAAACTGACAACAGCGGCGTCAACGGCGACTTTGCCAGACTCGAGACGATTGATGCGAATTTTATTCAGCCGCTGGTGACTTGGGGCACGACACCCGCAGACAGCGCCCACTTTGACCAAATAGTTCCGTCCTCATTTGGCGCTGAGGACAACCTGCTGGAGCAAGCTCGGTTTGAGGCCGCACTGGCTTACATGGGGCTACGCTCTGGACAATCTATTGCCAGTATTTCCATCGATGTGGCCTTTATAGGTTCTTGTACCAATGCCCGAATTGAGGACCTGCGCGCGGCAGCCAGCGTGGTTAAAGGTAGACGTATTGCTACCCGCCTTCGCGGTCTGGTGGTTCCTGGCTCTTCCATGACCAAGCGTGCGGCAGAAGCAGAAGGCTTAGCCCAGATATTTGTCGATGCAGGATTTGAGTGGCGCGAGTCTGGCTGCTCCATGTGCGTGGGCATGAACGGCGACAGTCTGACACCCGGGCAGCGAAGTGCCTCTACGTCCAACCGTAACTTTGAAAATCGACAGGGTCAAGGTGGGCGGACCCATTTGATGAGCCCTGCCGCTGTGGCCGCTTCCGCCCTGCGCGGTGCGCTAACCGACCCGCGTGAGTTTTTGTCATGAGCCAAGGCATCACGCGCGTCAAAGGCCCCGTGGCATCACTGCAGCGTGCCGACATTGATACCGATGCCATCTTCCCGGCTCGGTACCTCAAAACCACAGTGCGTCAGGGCATGGGACGTTACTTGTTTGCTGACTGGGTCGCCGCCAACAACCCAGACGCCTCTTTTGTCAGCGCAGGAAGCGCGACCCGCATCCTGATCGCGGGCCGAAATTTCGGCTGTGGGTCGTCGCGCGAACACGCTGTATGGGCACTGACCGACTATGGAATTCAAGCTGTTGTGGCGCTGTCTTTTGGGGATATTTTCCGAAATAATGCGGTCAAAAATGGTCTAGTCACAGCGACGGTATCACTGATTGACCACTTGGTTCTGACGCAACAGATCAACGGCGATGGATCCGTGCTCGACATGGATATTACAAATTGTGAGGTGGTAACACCGCATGGGTTGAAGATCAAGTTTGAAATGGCGCGCGGACATTTAGCGCAACTGTTGTCCGGTGAAGATGACATCACTCGAACATTGCGCTACGCCGATGCACTGGCTGCCCACGAGGCTGTAGTGGCGATAAAAACGCCTTGGCTGCAGAGAATTGACTGAGAATCTTCAGTTGTCTTGCTCGTCTTCCAGCTTGTATTCCAGTGTGTACCGCGCCCGTCGTTTCGATTCGCTCATTTCTTTCTCCTAAAACTGATTTTTAATTGTTGGATTTCCGACACTTACCCGACGGCCATGTGGTGACTGCTTCAGAGGTGGAAGCTGAATTCAAGCGCATGGGTCACAACTTGTCGCCCTTGGAAATTGTGGTCGTCAACACCCGTGCGGGTATGCAATACGGTCAACCCGACTATGTGTCTTGTGGGTGTGGCATGGGCTATGAGGCCACCATGTATTTGTTGGAGCGTGGCGTACGCTTGACCGGCACAGATGCTTGGAGTTGGGATGCGCCTTTTGTACATACGGCGAAAAAGTATGCTGAGTCGGGTAATGCGGCTTTGATTTGGGAAGGCCACAAGGCAGGGCGCGACATTGGTTATTGTCATTTGGAAAAACTGCACAACCTTGAAGCCCTGCCCAGTAGTGGTTTTTTCATTAGCTGTTTTCCCCACAAAATTCGCGGTGCTTCAGCAGGTTGGACCAGAGCAGTGGCTATTTTTGATGATGCTTTGCAGAATGCTTAACGATCGCATCTCAATTAGTTGAGCGTTGTGACTGTTCTATTTCGATGAGTTGATGCAAATATTTGAGCTAGAAATAAACAGCCCTTGCATTTCTGCAAGGGCTTTGAACATATTGATAGATAGTTAACAGTTTATACCGGACACATCCTTTACAGTTTTTTGGCATAGGAGGAGCTCTCTATGCCTTGGAAGGAGTGTCAGAAAATGGATGAAAAACTACGTTTTGTTTCTCGCCACTTAGAGGGCGAGTC
>CAMARI010000002.1 GCA_945860515.1 Polaromonas sp. YR568 | reverse complement strand
CGGAGCGGGCATGCCAGGCGTTGGCAATCAACATGCTTGACTTCACCCTTTTTGCGACGGCCAGCATGTAGCGGAACAGGGCCTCCTTGGCCACCAGAGCCAAGCCCGCGACCCACAACGCCATCGAATGAACTTGGGCTATGGTTTCTGGCTGGTGCAATTTCATGAGCGCCGACCAGCTCATCCCAACGCCGACAGCCAAAAGTAAAACGCCAAGAACCATGGAAGCCGCGGTTTCGAAGCGATGATGCCCATGAGGGTGATTCTCGTCAGCGTCTTTTTTACTGTGATGGCTTGCAAACAGCACCACGAAATCCGCTATCAAGTCGGACAGCGAATGGATGCCATCGGCGATCAAGCCTTGCGACTTGGACAAGGTACCCACGATGATCTGAGTCGCCGATAGCACCACATTGACCGCCACGCTGACCCATGTACTTTGGGATGTGGCTGCGGTTCGATCTGCGGCCGTCTGCCCACTTTCCTCGTGGTCTTCGGGCTGTTCTGAAAATTGCATAGCGAGATTTATGTGAGCGAGACGGGTTATTTACCGGCCAGATTAGCCATGACTGATGGCAAATTGAAGACCGAGCCTAGTCTATACCTCGGCGCATTAATTTCAGAAGACCTGTGGACTTGACCTGCTGCGATGGCCCAGTGTCAGTCAATTCAGAGCTCACTAAATCAGGTCAAGCCAAGTTATTGATTTACATGAATAATGAATCCCGACTTCAACAAGAGTCGACAACTGTTTGAAAGCTGTTCATGCTGAAGTACCTGGGAACCTATATCGCTATTTTCCTGACCATGTTTGTCATCGACATGGTGTGGCTGGGCGTGATTGCCAAAACAACCTATGCCAACGCGATGGGGCCTTTGCTGCGCCCAAGCCCGAATTTATGGGCTGCGGCAGGCTTTTACCTGATGTTTCCGGTCGGCTTGCTCGTTTTTACGGTCTTGCCGCAGACCGACAGTCCCCTGTGGAAAGCCGCATTGATGGGGGCTTTGTTTGGCTTTTTCGCCTATTCGACCTACGACCTGACAAACCTCGCGGTCATCAAAGACTGGCCGCTGGGCCTGACCTTTATCGACATGGCCTGGGGCACGCTGGTCAGCGGCATTGCGGCGACGGTCGGCAAACTGGCGCTGGATTACCTGAACAAATAACAGTGTGAGCCTGGCGTAAAAAAACCACCCGAAGGTGGTTTTTTAGCTTCGGCACCGGACCTTTGGCTCTTGGCCTTACAGGCCCGCAGCCGCGCGCAGCGATGCTGCCTTGTCGGTCCTCTCCCAAGTAAATTCTGGCTCGTCACGGCCAAAGTGGCCGTAAGCTGCCGTCTTTTCGTAAATCGGACGCAGCAAGTCGAGCATTTGAATGATGCCTTTGGGGCGCAAGTCAAAGTGCTCTTGCACCAGGGCTGACAGTTTTTCGTCACTGATCACGCCAGTGCCTTCGGTGTAGACCGTCACGTTCATCGGCTTGGCCACGCCAATCGCATAGGCTACCTGAATCTGGCACTGCTTGGCCAGGCCTGCAGCGACAATGTTTTTGGCCACATAGCGGGCAGCGTAGGCGGCTGAGCGGTCTACTTTGGAGGGATCTTTGCCGCTGAAGGCGCCGCCGCCGTGGGGGCAAGCACCGCCGTAGGTGTCCACAATGATCTTGCGACCCGTCAAACCGCAATCGCCCTGCGGGCCGCCAATGACAAAACGGCCTGTCGGATTGATCAGGTATTTTGTGTGCTCGGTCAGCATGTGCTTTGGCAGCACGGGTTTGATCAGCTCTTCAATGATGGCCTCATTGAAGGATGCCTTCATTTTGTGGGCGGTCTCGCTCTGGTCTGGGCTGTGCTGGGTTGACAACACCACGGTGTCGATGCTGTGCGGCCTGCCGTCCACATAGCGCATCGTCACCTGGCTTTTGGCGTCGGGGCGCAGAAACGGCAGCTTGCCGCTTTTGCGCAACTGGGCCTGGCGCTCCACCAAACGGTGAGCGTAGTAAATCGGTGCAGGCATCAGTTCTGGCGTTTCGTCGCAGGCATAGCCAAACATCAGGCCCTGGTCGCCAGCACCGGTGTTCAGGTGGTCGTCTGACGCATGGTCAACGCCCTGGGCGATGTCGTTGGACTGCTTGTCATAGCAGACCATCACCGCGCAGCCTTTGTAGTCAATACCGTACTCGGTGTTGTCGTACCCAATGCGCTTGATGGTGTCGCGCGCCACCTGAATGTAGTCCACATGGGCGTTGGTGGTGATCTCGCCGGCCAGCACGACCAGGCCGGTGTTGGTCAAAGTTTCAGCGGCCACGCGGCTGAGGGGGTCTTGCTTGAAGATGGCATCTAAGATGGCATCAGAAATCTGGTCGGCTACCTTGTCCGGGTGGCCTTCGGAGACAGATTCAGAGGTAAAAAGAAAGTCGTTCGCCATGTCAGTACACTCCATAAGGTTGCTGGGCGCGTTGCCAGCGGAATGCTAAGGCGAACGCTTTAGCAGGTTGGTTTAACGTCGCTCTGCAAGTTGTTCAGATAACTCAGCGACACCACAATTATATGACGCGACGCTGCGTCCCGGATTTTTGGCATGTGCCTTCATTGATGCTCACCCTGTTCCGATTTTTTGCCCTCTGGCCGTTGCCCGCGCTGCATGCGATCGGCGGGGCGCTGGGCTGGCTGGTGTGGGCTTTGAGCCCCGCCTACCGCAAGCGCTTTCGCGCCCATGTTGCGCAGGCGGGCTTGCCTTTCGAAGCCGCCAAGCCTGCCATTGCCGAGGCCGGGCGCTTTGTGGCGGAGCTGCCCAAGTTGTGGCTGCGGCCGTTTGGCCAGTCGTGTCTGGATAACCCCGAGATGCAGGTCGAGATGCAGGGGCAAGACATCGCCAAAGAGGCTTTTGCGCAGGGCAGGGGCGTGATTTTTTTTGGCCCGCACTGCGGCAGTTTTGAGCTGGGCCCGCAAGCGCTGGCTGAAATTTACGGGCCTGTCACCGCCATTTATCGCCCGGCCCGCCAGCCTTGGCTGGCCGCCATTGAACTGACCACCCGCCAGCGCCCCCAAATGAAAGTGTTGCCCGCATCCCTCCGTGCCATCAAGGCCATGCATCAAGCCCTCAAGGCCAACGAAGCGGTGGCGCTGCTGACTGACCAGGTGCCGCCTGAAGGCTTGGGGCTGTGGGCACCTTTTTTCGGCAAACCTGCCTACACCATGACGCTGGCGGCGCGCTTGGCTTTGCAAACCGGCGCGGTGCTGCTGCCTGTCAGTTGCGAGCGTTTGCCCAGAGGGCGCGGCTACATCGTTAAAATCCGGCCTGCCGTCGATCTGCCGGCCAACTCAGACCCGCTCAGCGCCGTGACACGCATCAACCAGGCCATTGAAACCATCGTGCTGAGCCAGCCTGGCCAGTATCTGTGGGGTTATGGACGTTACAAAACACCGCGCCAAGAAGCTGCGAAGAAGGACAGGGTTTGAGAACACTGCGCCAGTGGTTCAGCTACCTGTTGACCAGCAGTGGCATTTTGTTCATGCAGCTTTTGGCCTTGTTGCCACTGAATGTTGTGCGCGCCATGGGCAAGCTGCTGGGCTGGGTGCTGTATGCGGCGGTGGTGCCGCGCCGGCGGGTCGTCATGGCCAATCTGTCGCTGTGCTTTCCGGAGCATTCTGCAGACCACCTACAGGTTCTGACGCGCCAAACCTTTGTTTATTTTGCGCAGGCCTGGCTGGACAGAAGCTGGGTTTGGCATGCGCCAAAAAGCTGGATTTTGCGCCGCGTCACGCTGACGGGTGCTATTGAAGAACTGGCAGGTAATCAGCCAACGGTGGTGTTTGTGCCGCATTTTGTCGGCATGGACGCCGCCTGGGGTGGCGTGACGCTGCGCATCCCGCGCCCATCGACCACCATTTACACCGACCAGTCCAACAAATTGGTGGACCGCTGGATTCTTCGGGGCCGCAGGCGCTGGGGCAATATGCGCTTGTTTGGCCGAGTTGAGGGCGTCAAACCGATTGTGGCGGCCATCCGCGGCGGACAGCCGCTGTACTTATTGCCCGACATGGACTTTGGCCCGCAAGAATCTATTTTTGTGCCGTTTTTTGGCGTGCCGACTGCCACCGTGCCGTCGCTGTCACGCTTTGCCCGGCTGGGCCGCGCCAAGGTGGTGACGGTCGTCGTCAGCATGACGGCCAGTGGTTACCAAGTCAATGTGCTGCCTGCTTGGAAGAGCTTTCCGACCGATGACGTGGTGGCCGACACGGCTTTGATGAACCAGAAGCTCGAAGGCTACATCCGCAGCCAGCCAGCGCAGTACTTCTGGGTACACAAACGCTTTAAAACCCGGCCCGATGGCATGCAGGAGCTCTACTGACCTACAGGCCAATGTATTAGTGCATATGAAGCTATTGAAAAAATAGCGTCAACCAGACAAAAACCGCGCCAGATGCTGCGTTACCAGCATGGGTTGTTCGTGAATGATCCAGTGGCTCGCGCCATCGACACGCTCCAGTTCCATGCGCGGCACAAAGTCGGCCAGGCCAACCAGCAGCCCCGGCAGCAGGGCCATGTCGCCCATGCCCCACACCACCAGCGTGCGCAGGTTCACGTAAAGCAGCTCGCGCGGAATCACCAAATTCGCGACATCCGGCCCGGGCCGCAGTGGCGATGCGCGGTAAAAATTGAGCGGCCCTGTCAAGCCGTGCTCCCAGACGTCGCGGTACTGCGACTTGACAGCATCAGTCAGCCACCCGCCTGCGTTGGGCGGCGTACCGATGTCGCTAAAAAATCGCCATAGTCTTTTGTAATCGTCCTCGGCCAGCAGCTTTTCAGCATCCGGCCGAATCAAAAAATTCATGTAAGCGCTGGCCGCCTGCTGGCTGGGTGACTGCTGCAACTCACGCAAAAACGTACCGGGGTGAGGCGAGTTGATGATGGCCAGCTTTTTGATCAGCTGCGGCTGGCTGGCGGCCAGGTTCCAAGCCACGGCACCGCCCCAGTCGTGGGCCACAAGACAATCAATCTGTGGACCCCCACGCTCTTCACTTCGTGTAAGTCGCTGCCCCCCGAGGGGGCTAGCCTTGCTCGGGGCGGCCCAGCGCTGCGGCTGCCCGCCCTCAAGGGCTATCAACGCCGCAATATCTTGCACCAGATGCTTGGGTTGGTAGGCGCTCACATCATTCGGGGCGCTGGATTGTTCATAGCCGCGCAGATTGGGCGCAATGCAGCGGTAGCCGCCGTTCTCCGGCTGGGAAAAATGCGCCAGCAAGCCGTCCCAAACAAAAGCCGCTTCTGGAAAGCCATGCAAAAACATCAGTACCGGCCGCCCTTTTGCGCCCGCACTGCGGCAAGACAGCGTGATGCCGTGGGGCAGAGTCTGGCGGCTGAATTCGATCATTTTGCTATTGATTTGAGAGCTTCTAGCTCATATTTTTATTGGACTGAAGCCGCATTTGCTGCCTGATCTGGCAGTTTTTTGGCTTCAGAGCTGATGTCTGGATGCGTCCAGTCCCACAAATGCTGTGCCACCTCTTCAACGCCCTGCTTTTTCAGGGCTGAAAACAGCTTCACGTCGCCGCCTGCGGCGTTCAGCCGGGCAATTTGCAGGGCTTTTGCGCCTTCGGTCTTGTTCAGCTTGTCCGATTTGGTCAGCAGGATTAAAAACTTCATGCCATCTTCTACCCGGGGGCGAATCACGTCTAGCAAAATCTCGTCCAGCTCGGTCATGCCACGGCGTGGGTCGCACATCAGCACCACGGCTTTGAGGTTGTCGCGGGTTTGCAGGTAGTTGCCCATCACCTGCTGCCAGCGGAGTTTGGCCTCCTTGGGCACAGCCGCATACCCGTAGCCGGGCAGGTCGGTCAACACCGCATCGGTCACGCCCTGTTTGCCCAGCGTAAAAAGATTGATCGACTGCGTCCGGCCCGGTGTTTTGGACGCGTAGGCCAGCCGGTGCTGTTGCGTCAGGGTGTTGATGCAGGTGGACTTGCCAGCGTTTGACCGGCCAACAAAGGCGATTTCAGGCACATCCAGGCGCGGCAGGTGCTTGAGCTCGGGGGCTGTCGTCAAAAATTTAGCGGTGTGCAGCCAGCCCATAGCGATTTTGGGGTCGACCTGGGTCGGTGGCAGGAGGCTGGAAGAAGTGGTCATGGTGTGTTGGTGCGGGGCTTCAATACCCGATTGAGATACGTGCCGTTAACCCATTGTAAAATCAAGGGCTATTGAACTTGCGACAACCATTAAAGCATCCCACGACATGAAGCTGTTTGCCACCTCCCTCATCAGCGCCGTATTGGCCCTGTCCTGCGCCATCTCTTTTGCCGCTGGCGATGCCAAGCCAGAACCTGCAAAAGCCGCTAAACCTGCAGCCTACAAGCCCGATGTGGCCAAGGGGCAAGCCAGTTTTGCTGTTTGCGCCGCCTGTCATGGCGTCGATGGCAATTCAGGCACGCCTGCTTACCCCAAGCTTGCGCAACAACACCCTGAATACCTCGTCAAGCAGTTGCAAGAATACAAATCGGGCAAACGCGCTAATGCGATCATGGTCGGTTTCGCAACTGCATTGTCTGAAGAAGACATGAAGAACATCTCCTTTTGGGTCACCACGAACAAAGCAAAGCCGGGGACTGCGACCGACAAAGACATGGCCGCCCTGGGTGAGCGCATTTACCGCGGCGGCATTCAGGAGCGTCAGATCGCTGCCTGCGCAGGCTGCCACAGCCCGAACGGCGCTGGCATACCGGCCCAGTACCCGCGTCTGTCGGGCCAGCACGCCGAATACACGGCCGCTCAGTTGACCTATTTCCGTGATGGCGTTCGTAAAAACAACCTTCAAATGACCCAGAACGCGGCCAAGCTGAATGATCGTGAGATCAAGGCGCTGGCGGACTACGTTGCTGGTCTGCGTTAAGCGCATCACAAAGACAAGGATTGAACCCTTGGCTTTGAAAGCACTCCATACCAGCGAACCTTTGCAAAAAGGTTCGCTTTTTTTATGCCTTACCGGGCAATCCGTGTAAGCGTTAGCTGTGTAAAAGTTAGCCGTGTATCCTGACCAACAGACAACCTGGCCGATGGGCCACAACTGAAAGAACCCCATGCTTATCAAGAACAATGCCAACGGCTTTAACCACACGGTAGCCAGTGAAATCACGTCGCCCAGCACCTACCAGGGTCGCCGCGACTTGATGAAACTCATGGCCAAAGGCGCAGCCGGTGCGGCATTGGCGAGCTGGGCTGCTCGTCAGGCGATGGCTCAAAGCTCTGTCGCCAATGTTGCCAAGCCTGGCAAACTGGCTGCACTGGTGGGTGGCAAGTCAGCCGTGGCGGGCGCCGTGACAATGGAAAAAATCACCGATTACAAAGATGCGGCCAGCTACAACAACTTTTATGAATTTGGCACCGACAAGGCCGACCCCAGCAAAAACGCCCACACACTGGTGACCCAACCGTGGAGCGTCGCCATTGAAGGTCTGGTCAAGCAACCCAAAAGCTACACGCTTGAAGACCTGCTCAAGCTGGCGCCGCAGGAAGAGCGCATTTACCGCCTGCGCTGCGTTGAAGGCTGGTCGATGGTGATCCCTTGGGTGGGTTATTCATTGTCAGAGCTGATCAAAAAAGTCGAGCCCTTGGGCAGCGCTAAATATGTGGAGTTTGTCACCCTCGCAGACCCGAAAACCATGCCGTTTGTTGGCTCCCGCGTACTGGAATGGCCGTATGTGGAAGCGCTGCGAATGGACGAAGCCATGCACCCGCTGGCGCTGCTGTCGTTTGGCATGTACGGGGAGGTGCTGCCCAACCAGAGCGGTGCACCGGTGCGCATGGTGTTGCCATGGAAATACGGTTTTAAAAGCGGCAAGAGCATTGTCAAAATCCGCTTTACCGACAAAGAGCCTAAAACTGCGTGGAACAAGGCTGCTGCCAGCGAATATGGCTTTTACTCCAACGTCAACCCGAACGTCGATCACCCGCGCTGGAGCCAGGCCACCGAGCGCCGTATTGGCGAAGACGGCCTGTTTGCCAAAAAGCGCAAAACGCTGATGTTCAACGGCTACGAAGCGCAGGTTGGCCAGTTGTATGCGGGCATGGACCTGAAAAAGAATTTCTGACCTTGTCGGCTTTTCCGGCGGCCTTGAGCATGAACAAGCTTCTGATGCGCCCGACCGTCAAGCCGCTGCTTTTTTTGCTGTGCTTGCTGCCCATCATCTGGCTGGTTTACCGTGTTGCCAGCAACGGCGCGGGGGCCAACCCGCAGGAGTATTTGATTCGCGCCACCGGTGACTGGACGCTGCGCTTTGTCTGCATGGTGCTGGCAGTCACCCCGCTGCGCACCCTTGCCAACTGGCCCGCCCTGGCCAGGCTGCGCCGCATGTTGGGGCTTTTCGTTTACTTTTATGTGGTACTGCACCTGCTCAGCTACAGCTGGTTTGACATGGGTTTTGACCTGGCCGACATTGCCAAAGACATCGCCAAGCGCCCCTTCATTCTGGTCGGTTTTGCGAGCTTTGTGCTGCTCACGCCGCTGGCTGCCACGTCATTTAACGCCGCCATCAAGGCCATGGGTGCCAAGCGCTGGCAACTGCTGCACCAGCTGGTGTACCTGATTTCCGGCTTGGGGCTGCTGCACTTTTTCTGGATGCGGGCTGGCAAAAACGACTTTGCCGAAGTGTTTGTGTACGCTGCCATCATCGCCGTGCTGCTGGGCTGGCGCATGCGCCAGTATTGGGTCAAAAAAAGGCTGCAGGCCAAAAGATATGAGGACAAGCAGCTATTTAATCAATAGCGGCTAGAGTGCTTCACACCAGTTGTTCGCCGCGCATCTGGTCTTGCGCGGTTTCTCGTTGGCGAATCACATGGGCGGTGTCGCCATCGACCAGCACTTCTGCCGCACGGCCGCGGGTGTTGTAGTTACTGGCCATGCTCATGCAGTACGCGCCTGCTGACAAAACGGCCATGAAGTCGCCTGCAGCCACATTGAGTGCGCGGTCACGGCCAATCCAGTCGCCGCTTTCACACACCGGACCGACCACGTCGTAGGTCGCCTGCGGTTTGGCCGTGATGGACAAGGGCACGATGGCGTGAAAAGCCTGGTACATGGCTGGACGGGGCAGGTCGTTCATGGCGGCGTCAATGATGCAAAAGTTTTTTTGCTCGCCGGGCTTGAGATACAGCACTTCAGTGACGCAAACGCCTGCATTGCCCACCAGAGAGCGGCCGGGTTCAATCATCAGCTTTTTGTGGGCAAAACCTTTAGCGTCAATCTTGGCCAGCAGTTGCTGCCACAGCGCATCGGCTTGCGGCGGCGTAGCGCCTTTTTCGTCATTACCGTAGTCAATGCCAAGCCCGCCGCCAAAATCAATGTGCGCAATTGGTATGCCCGCAGCTTCAATGCTGGTTATAAGTTCCAGCACTCTGTCCATCGCATCCAGATAGGGCTCGGTGGTGGTGATTTGTGAGCCAATGTGGCAGTCAATGCCAATGACGCGCAATCCCTTGAGCGAAGCCGCATGCTGGTAAATGCGCAAAGCGTCTTCGTGGGCGACGCCAAACTTGTTGCCTTTCAGGCCGGTAGAAATATACGGATGCGTTTTTGGGTCTACGTTAGGGTTGACGCGAATGCTGACCGGGGCGGTCAAGCCCATGCCAAGTGCGACGGCAGACAACACGTCCAGCTCGGTTTCGCTTTCAACATTGAAGCAGCCAATGCCTGCGCTCAGGGCTTGGGCCATCTCGGCGCGGCTTTTTCCCACGCCTGAAAAAATCACCTTGGCAGCATCGCCGCCTGCCGCCACAACACGCTCAAGCTCACCGCCGGAGACAATGTCAAAGCCGCAGCCTGCCTGGGCAAATACCTGGAGCACGCCCAGTGATGAGTTGGCCTTCATGGCATAGCAAATCTGCGCATGGCGGCCCGCAAAGCCGCGCTGGTAAGCGCCAAGAGCGTCCAGCATGGCAGCTTTGGAATAGACAAACAAAGGTGTGCCGTGGGCTTGCGCCAGACGGCTTAACGGCACACCTTCGACTTGCAGCGCATCGCCTTGGTAGGCAATGAAAGGGTGGCCGGGGACACTTGGAAGTCGGGAAATAGGGCTCATTTGGCGGATGACGCAGGTGCAGCGGGTGGCGCTACGCCACCGGTATTGGAGAACAGGGTGTAAGGCACGCTTTGTGGGGCTAAAAACAGGGGGCCTTTTTGACCGCAAGCGGACAGGGCGCATGCGCACAGGATGGCCCAAAGCATGACCGTTATGATTCGATGCAGATAAAACATCATCAGATTGTAATGACCGACCTTGATTATTTGAACCACGCCGAGAAGGCCCTGGCCGCCATTGAGCTGGCCTGCGACCACATCAATGACGCCACTGATGCCGATATCGACAACCAGCGCACCGGCGGCATGATCACGCTGACGTTTGCCAACCGCAGCCAGATCATCATCAATCTGCAAAAACCCTTGCAGGAAATCTGGTTAGCCGCCAGGTCTGGGGGCTTTCACTACAAATTTAATAGCGGCTTGTGGCTGGACACCAAAAGCGGGGACGAATTTTTTGCGGCGCTGACAAAGTACGCCAGCGAGCAATCAGGCCAGGCTGTCGTTTTCAGTTTTTGAAAAGATCAAGAATTCGTTTTTTTTCATCAGCGGGCGGCAACACTGAGATGGGCGTGCCGGGCGATGGTGACCCGCCACTATCTGGCGCAGGTGCGCCGCTGGACATGCCCAAGCTGCTGACACCCGCCCCTTTGGCATATTCGTCGTAGTACCACTCGCCGCCCTGGTTCACCACGCCCTCGGGTACAGGCAGCTCGGTGACAGGCACATTTTTCAAGGCATGTCCCATGAAATCTATCCAGATAGGAAGGCTCAGGCCGCCACCGGTTTCGCGGTCGCCCAGTTTCTTCGGGGTGTCGTAACCCATCCACACGGCGGCTGTCAGCGTGGGCTGGTAGCCTACAAACCAGGTGTCTATCGAGTCGTTGGTGGTGCCGGTTTTGCCGTACAGATCGGTGCGCTTTAAGGTGGCTTGCGCCTTGGCTGCCGTGCCAGAGCGAGCCACTTCCTGCAACAGGCTGGACATGATGAAAGCATTGCGCGCATCAATGCCGCGCGCTGATTCGTCCAGCACCGGGGCTCTGGTCTCGACCAGTACCTTGCCTTTTTGATCGGTGATTTTGGTGATCAGGTAGGGGTTGATGCGGTAGCCGCCATTGGCAAAGACCGAATAGGCGGTGGCCATCTGAATGGGTGTGACCGATCCTGCGCCCAGCGCCATCGTTAAATAAGCGGGGTGTTTTTCAGCTTCAAAACCAAAGCGCGTGAGCCAATCCTGGCCGTAAGACGCGCCGATGGACTGCAGGATACGAATGGAAATCATGTTTTTTGACTTCTTAAGGGCCGTGCGCACGCTCATCGGGCCTTCAAACGTACCGTCGTAGTTTTTCGGCTCCCAGGGTTGGCCGCCGGTCACGCCCGCATCAAAAAACAGCGGCGCATCGTTGATCACAGTGGCGGGCGTGAAGCCCTTTTCGAGGGCCGCTGAATAAATAAATGGCTTGAAGCTGGAGCCTGGCTGCCGCCAAGCCTGGGTAACGTGATTGAACTTGTTTTTTTGAAAATCAAAACCGCCCACGAGCGCACGGATGGCGCCGTTCCTGGGGTCCAACGCTATAAATGCGCCTTCAACCTCAGGCAGCTGGGTGATTTCCCAGCTGCCTTTGGGTGTTTTGGCCACGCGAATTAAGGCACCGCGGCGTATCTTGATGTTGGGTGCAGCCGCGTCGGCCAGGCCGGACTGGGCAGGCTTGAGTCCATCACCCGTGATTTCGATACTTTCACTGTTTTGCCGCATCGCCAGGACCCGCTTGGAATTGGCGTCCAGCACCACTGCCGACATGACATCGCCGTTGTCCGGGTTGTCTGTCAGGGCCTCTTCAATCGCGTCTTCGGCTTCCTTGGCATCTTGTGGAAGGGCCACAAATTTCTCGGGACCCCGGTAAATCTGCCGGCGCTCGTAGTCCATGATGCCCTTGCGCAGCGCCTTGTAGGCGGCCGTCTGGTCGGCGGCGCTTAGCGTGGTGTACACGTTCAGACCACGCGTGTAGGTCTGGTCACTGTACTGGCTAAATACCAGTTGACGCACGGTTTCTGCAACGTATTCGGCATGGACCCGGCCAGCGTCCGGCCCGGTTTTTACCACCAGCTCTTCGGCTTTGGCTGCCGTTGCCTGCGCGCTGGTGATGAAATTGTTGTCTTCCATGCGTTCGATGATGTAGAGCTGGCGGGCTCGGGCGCGCTTGGGGTTGACGATCGGGTTAAATGACGATGGGGCCTTGGGCAGACCTGCCAGCATGGCCGCCTCGGCAATGCTGATGTCCTTGAGCGGTTTGCCGAAGTAAGCCTCTGACGCAGCAGCAAAGCCGTAAGCCCGGTTACCCAGGAAAATCTGGTTCATGTAGATCTCCAAAATCTGGTCCTTGGTGAGCATGTGTTCCAGTTTGAAGGTCAGCAAAATCTCGTAAATTTTCCGGGTGTAGCTTTTCTCAGCTGACAGGTACACATTGCGTGCCACCTGCATGGTGATGGTGGAAGCGCCCTGAGCTTTGGCTCGGCCCACATTGGCCAAACCGGCCCGAACCACGCCCAGATAGTCCACGCCGCCGTGCGAGAAAAACCGCGCATCTTCAATTGCAAGCACCGCATCTTTCATGACCTTGGGAATGTCCTTGATCGGAGTCAGGCTGCGCCGTTCTTCGCCAAACTCGCCAATCACCACGCCGTCTGATGAATAAACCCGCATCGGCAACTTGGGCCGGTAGTCCAACAGGTCAGAAATATCCGGCAAATTGGGGTAAGCCACGGCCAGTGCGACGGCAATCACCATCAGCAGGCCCAAAAAACCGGCCACAACCAACCCGGTGCCCCACAAGAAGAACGAGAGCAGCCACCTAAGCCAGACCGGACGCGCATTGCCAGGCGGGCTTGCCCGTTTGTCTGTCGTTGACTCAAGGGATGGATTTGGCGGCGTTTGGAGGGACATGTGGGCAATCGTAAGCTGACCGCCCATTATAAAAACTGCTGGTGAACAAAAGCTTAGGCAAGGCGAACAAAGTACAGACTCTTACCTTGTGATATCAAGTTACATGTTTTCTTATAATTTGCCATGGTTCCTCAATACGTCTGCTTTTAGCGACATTTAAAACGCTAAAAAATAGAAAATAAACAACTCGTTACAAGACGACAAGACTTTTGCGTTAATAATTGAATTGATAGATTTTTTCAGGTTGCAACGCTGGAACTTAGCCATGATGTGGGGACTGCTTTGATCTTTTTGGGGTCTTTATTCAACCGTCAGGACCCTCCTTTGTTGGGTTTGGACATCAGTTCGTCCAGCGTCAAACTGGTTGAGCTTAGCCGCGACAAGACGGGCAAGCTTGTGCTCGACCATTGCGCCATCGAGCCGCTTGAGCGCGGATGGATCACCGATGGCCACGTCGAAAAGTTTGACGAGGTCGCCGAGGCCGTTCGCCGGGTCATCAAAAAAAGCGGCACCAAGACCAGGCATGTCGCCATGGCTTTGCCCGGATCTGCCGTGATCACCAAAAAAATCATCTTGCCTGGCGGCATGACCGAGGCTGAGCTGGAGTCTCAAGTCGAGTCGGAGGCCAACCAGTACATTCCGTTTTCGCTGGATGAAGTCAGCCTTGACTTCTGCGTGGTCGGGCCCAGCGCGACTTCTGCGGGAGACGTCGAGGTGTTGATTGCTGCATCGCGCAAGGAAAAGGTTCAGGACCGTCAGGGCTTGGCAGAAGCCGCAGGCCTTAAACCGATGGTGGTGGATGTGGAATCCTACGCCTCGCGCCTGGCGACTGCCCGCTTGATTGAAAATCTGCCAAACAAAGGCTTGGACACACTGGTGGCACTGTTTGAGGTTGGCGCGCTGACCACCAGCATGCAGGTTATTAAAAACGACGAAGTGTTGTATGAACGTGACCAGGCGTTTGGCGGTGCGCAACTGACGCAATTGATCGTGCGTCAGTATGGCTTTTCGCCAGAAGAAGCAGAAAACAAAAAACGCAGCGGGGACTTGCCTGAAGAGTACGAATCAGGTGTTTTGAAACCCTTTGTGGAGGGCATGGCCCAGGAAATCGGACGCGCGCTTCAGTTTTTCTTCACCAGCACCCCTCACAACAACGTCGACTACATCATGCTGGCTGGTGGTTCTTCAGCGCTGCCCGGCCTGACGCAATCCGTCACTGAGCAGACCACCTTCGCCTGTATGCAAGCAGACCCCTTTAAGGGGATGACGGTCGGCAGCCATGTGCGGGAAAAGAAAATGCGGAGTGAAGTTGCCTCTTATCTGACCGCTTGTGGCTTGGCCTTGCGGAGGTTTGTTCGGTGATTTTGATCAATTTATTGCCACACCGTGAGGCGGCACGCAGGCAAAAACGTGAATACTTTTTTGTCACGTTGGGTATTGCTGCCCTGCTGGGTGGTCTGATGTGCGGGGGTATTTATTCATGGTATCAAGCCCAGATATCAGGTCAAAAAAACAAAAATACCCTGCTTAAAAAAGAAATCACCAAGTTCGAAGCTCAAATCAAGGATATTGCCGGCTTACAACAGGAAATCACGGCTCTGCGTGCCCGGCAAAACGCGGTTGAAGAACTGCAGGGCAACCGCAATCTGCCCGTTTACCTGCTAACCGAGCTGGTCAAGCAGTTGCCCGACGGCGTCTATATCACCAGCATGAAACAGGACAACCAGGTTGTGCTGATGACGGGTGTTGCGCAATCCAACGAGCGGGTGTCTGAACTGCTTCGTAATCTGGCCAACAACAGCCCTTGGCTGACGCGTCCCGAACTGGTTGAAATTACCGCTTCCAGCCTTGCCTTGACGGCCCGGGATCAGCGCCGGGTATCCAACTTTTCGATGCGGGTGTCACTCAAGCGGGCCAGCGACCAGCCCAAAGTAGCCGCCTCCGCTGCATTGCCAGCCGATACCCCAGCACCTGCTACCCAAAAGCCTGCCCAGCCGGCCAGCAGCGCCGCAAAAATCTGAGGCACAGTTTCATGGCAAAAATCCCCAAAATCAATGTTGATTTCGCTGCTTTGCAAGCAGGTTTGAAGGCGCAGTTTGTCGGACTCAACCCGAACGATCCGCCGTCCTGGCCAGCATTGCCTCGATACCTGATGTGCGCTGCTGTGACGGCCGTTGTCATCACCAGTCTCTGGTTTGTGTGGCTTAGTGCGTCTGATGAAGAGTTGACGGCTGAGCGCGCTACCGAGGCCAAACTGCGCGAGGACTTCACGAAAAAGTTAAGTCAGGCCGCCAGCTTGGAGGCGTTGAAAAAACAGCGGGAACTGGTCCAGCAGTACGTCACGCAAATTGAAAAACAATTGCCCAGCAAAGCTGAAATAGATGCTTTGCTGTCCGACATCAATCAGGCCGGTTTGGGGCGCAGCCTCCAATTTGAACTGTTCAGACCCGGGCAGGTCAGCGTCAAGGAATACTATGCCGAGTTGCCTATCGCTGTTCGGGTGACCGGCCGTTATCACGACATGGGTGCGTTCGCAGCTGACATTGCCAACCTCTCAAGAATTGTGACGCTCAATAACCTGAACTTGACGCCCGCAAAAGAGGGCACATTGACCATGGATGCGACGGCCAAGACATTCCGCTACCTGGACAATGATGAAATCGCTCTGCAGCGCAAAACAGCAGGTCCTGCCAAGAGCGACAAGAAATGATCACCAGGCATCAACGATTCGCGTTATGTCTTTTTAGCCTGTCGCTTGTGGCGGCTTGCAGCTCATCGGACGTAGAGCAGTTGCAGCAGTGGATGACAGAGCAGCGTAACCAGACGCGCCCAAGGGTCGCGCGCCTTCCAGAACCTACAAAATTCACACCGCAGGCCTATACCCAGGAAGGTGTGGTTGAACCTTTCAGCAACCAGAAACTGGCGCAAGTTCTCAAACGTGATGACGCCCAGCCCGCAGCGTCTTCGGCGCTGATTGCCCCGGAACTGGCGCGCCGCAAACAGCCCCTGGAGGCGTCGCCGCTGGATGCAGTGGTCATGGTTGGCAGTCTCATCAGAGCAGGTCAGCCGGTGGCACTGGTGAGGGTGGATAACTTGCTTTACCAGGTGCGTGTAGGCAACTATCTGGGTCAAAACTACGGAAAAGTCACCAAGGTTTCTGAGACGGGTATCAGCCTGCGTGAAATCGTGCAGGACGCTGCCGGTGAGTGGATGCAACGGACAGCGACTCTACAGCTTCAAGAGGTATCTAAATGAACAAGCACGCAGGTTTCGTCAAGGCGGCTGATGCACGAATGGCGTGGCATTTTTTACGGCACAAAATGATGACGTCCGCTCTAGCTGTTGTCGGTGCCATGGCGGTTTTATTGACTCAGACAGTTCAGGCCCAAAGAGTGAACACCATCGAGTCTGTTGCAGGCTCATTGCAAGGCGGCTCAGAAGTCATCCGTATTGATTTGGCAGAACCCTTGACAGCGCTTCCTACCGGCTTCAGCATTCAGACACCAGCGCGCATTGCGCTTGATTTCCCGGGTGTCAGCCATGCCATGGGGCGCGCAGCAGTGGAGATGAACCTGGGTAACCTGCGTTCTGCCAACGTGGTGCAGGCCGGCGAAAGGACCCGCGTGGTCTTGAACTTGAAAACATCGACTGCTTACAAGGCCGAGATCCGGGGTAAGTCGCTTTTTATCACCCTTGATCCTGTCGCAGTTGCTGTCGCGCCAAGTGCTGCTCCGCCCCCTGCCTTTGCTGAAAGTCGCAACCGAGATAGCTTGCCTTTGAAGAATCTCGATTTTCGGCGTGGTACGAACAATTCCGGGCGAATCATCGTCGATTTGCCCAGTAACCAGGTCGGTGTTGACATACGTCAGCAGGGTCAGACGCTGGTCGTTGAGTTTTTGAAAACAGCCCTGCCCGAAGGTTTGCGCCGCCGGCTCGACGTGTCTGATTTTGGTACCCCTGTTCAGAGCGTGACAAGCTTTCAAACCGGCGATAAGGTGCGCATGGTGATTGAGCCCAAGGGCTTGTGGGAGCACAGCGCTTACCAGAGCGACAACCAGTTCGTGGTCGAGGTGCGTGAGCAAAAAATCGACGCCAACAAACTGACACAGGGGACTGGTTACGCGGGCGAAAAACTGTCCCTCAACTTCCAAAACATTGAAATCCGTTCCTTGCTGCAAGTCATTGCAGACTTCACCAACTTCAATATTGTTGCTTCTGACACGGTCACAGGTGCTGTGACCTTGAGGCTCAAAGACGTCCCTTGGGACCAGGCGCTAGACATCATCTTGCAAGCGAGAAGCTTGGGCATGCGCAAGACCGGAAACGTGTTGCTGATTGCGCCCAAGGATGAACTGGCAGCAAAAGAAAAGCTGGAGCTCGAGTCAAGAAATGCGGTTCAAAATCTAGAGCAGGTGCGCACGCAAGATTTCAAGCTCAACTATGCCAAAGCCAGCGAAATTGCAACGGCCTTGATAGGGACGGGTGGTGCAGCAGCAACCAACAGAATTTTGTCGACGCGCGGCAGTGTGATTTTCGAAACACGTACCAATCAGGTGTTTGTCACTGATATTCCTTTGAAGCTTGAACAGGTTCAGGCTTTGATCGCCAAAATAGACATTCCTGTGCGGCAGGTTCTGATTGAAGCTCGAATCGTTGAGGCGAGCGACACGTTTGGCAAGTCCCTTGGTGTACGTCTTGGCGGTACGGATCAGCGGGCCAGCAGAGGTGGTGACGGCGGTTACCAATTGTCTGGTTCCAACCGTGCAGCTTTTGGCACCAGCTATTCAAACGCGGTTGCATCCAGCGGTGCAACCACTGGCGCGCCCGATTCATCCGCGAATTTTGTCAATCTGCCAGCTGTTGGCCAAGGCGGATTCAGTCCTGCTACCTTCGCGCTGTCGATTTTCAGTTCATCAGCAAACCGGTTCTTGAACCTGGAGCTATCTGCGCTGGAGGCTGATGGCAAGGGCAAAGTGGTGGCCAGTCCTCGTTTGGTGACGGCTGATCAAGTCAAGGCTTTGATCGAGCAGGGTACAGAGCTGCCGTACCAACAGGCTACATCTAGCGGCGCTACCGCCATTGCTTTTAGAAAAGCAAATTTGAAGCTCGAGGTTACACCGCAGATCACTCCTGAAGGTAACGTCATCCTGGACCTCGACGTCAATAAAGATTCCGTGGGCCAAGCCACCGCAAACGGGTTTGCGATCGACACAAAACATATCAAAACCCAGGTGCAGGTTGAAAACGGCGGCACCGTTGTGATTGGCGGAATATTTGAGTTGAACGAGGTGGCCTCCGAAACCAAGGTGCCATTTTTTGGCGACTTACCTGGTGTGGGGAACTTGTTTAAAAGCAAGTCAACCCTCGCTACCAAAAAAGAAATGCTGGTTTTTATTACCCCCAGAGTCATTTCTGACCGCAGCGCTGCCCGGTAGTTGGTATTTATTTTTAGGATTTGAACATGAGCAATATTAAAGGCCTGAGCGTGAAAAATATTTTGAAACTGATCGGCGCTTTGTTTGTCGTTTTACTTGTAGGTTGTGGCGGAGGTGGTGGTTCAGCTGGTACCTCTTCATCAGGTTCAGCATCTGTACCTTCTGCGCCGGCTGTAACCACGCCATTGTTTACTTCTGCTCCTGATGTCCTCACTCTCGGGGTTGGAGCTGCGCAAGACTTCAATATTGGTGGCGGTGTCGCACCTTACACGGCGGTTAGTAATAACGCAGCGGTAGGTATTTCGGGTGTCAAGGATCAACGATTGACTATAGGCGGGGTTTCTTCAGGTAATTCGGAAATTACTGTTCGCGATTCGCTAGGCGCATCAGTAAAAATTAGTTTGAGAGTGAGTGATAGTGATGGTCGAGCTCTCTTTACAACGGCCCCAGCAGCGGTAACTGTGGCGCTCGCTAGCGCACCTTCCTACGCAGTGGGCGGCGGAACAGGCCCGTATACAGCGACCTCCAGCAATACAAGTGTTGCTACGGTTTCACTCACCGGTAGTGACCTCACGATATCCGGCGTAGCTTCTGGCAACGCCACTCTTGTTCTACGTGACAGTAATGGTGCTGTGGTTAACGTCGCTGTGACGGTGGTTCCGGCGACCGGCACATTGGCCCTGTTCACAACGGCGCCTAATAACATCACGGTGGCGATCGGCGCGGCGTCAAGTTACAGCGTCGGCGGCGGAACAGGCCCCTACACAGCGACCTCCAGCAATACAAGTGTTGCTACGGTTTCACTCACCGGTAGTGACCTCACGATATCCGGCTTGACAACTGGTACCGCAAATATTGTGATCCGAGACAGTAAAGGCGCTGTGGTTACCGTGGCAGTGACAGTTCCGGCGGCCGGCACACTGGCCCTGTTCACAACGGCGCCGCCTGCCATCACGGTGGCGATCGGCGCGGTGCCTCGTTATAGCGTGGGCGGCGGAACAGGTCCGTATACAGCAACCTCCAGCAATTCAAGTGTTTCGACGGTTTCACTCACCGGTAGTGACCTCACGATATCGGGCTTGACAACTGGTACCGCAAATATTGTCATCCGTGACAGTAGAGGCGCAGTGGTTAATGTGGCTGTGATGGTTCCGGCGGCCGGCACACTGGCCTTATTCACAACGGCGCCGTCCGCCGTCACGATAGCGATTGGCGCTGCGCCAACGTATTCCGTCGGTGGTGGAACAGGCCCCTACACATCAACCAGCAATAACGCAAGAATTGCCACTACCACTTTACAAGGTAACAACCTCACCATCACTGGCGTGGCTGTTGGCTCCGCCACCATTTCCGTGCGCGACAGTGCAGGAACGGTAGTTAACGTCAACGCTACTATCGGAACTGCGCCATTAGGTATTACGCCTAACAGTGCAACTGGGATTATTAATGACAGGCTGGTAGCAACGATTACCGGCGGTACAGCGCCGTTCACGGTTTCTGTAGGAAACCGTCTTGTTGCGTCTGCTTCAGTAAGCGGTAATCAGTTGGAAATCACATTGATACAAGTGGGTCAAACCGTTGTTACTGTTTTGGACGCCAATAACCAGTCGATTCCGTACAACTTGACAGTCAACGCTGCAACTCCTGGAATAAGGTTGTCTCCCACCCCGCTTACGGTATCTGAATTGGACAATACGCCTATAAGTCTCACGGTATTCGGTGCCGCAAACGACGCAGCGGGTGCGAATGTATTCAGCTCGGACATCTCCAAATTGATTGCGTCCATATCAGGCACAACTGTAACGCTCGCTACACCAGCTGGAGGTAATCGATGTATTCCTGGTACGGCTCCCACTGGTCCTGATTTGAATGTCACCATTACCGTGGTGGATTCAACTCGTGCGTCTGGCTCGGCGACAGTTACCATTAAAAACAGTGTCAGTGCATGCCCCTGATATGCAAGTACGAGAGCTTGTCGCTTGCTCGGCTTTCACTGTCATGAGTTTGAATCGGAGTACAGAGCTGGTACCCGGTTGATTGCTCTGGTTGGCCTCCCGGTGCCGGCAAATCAACTGTCGGGTGTCAACTCAGCAAGGGCTTCGTTAAACTCAGAAGCCCGATACTTCTGTTTCAGCCTACAAAGTGAATGCCGCACCTGTCACCATCGCCTGCGTGGGTTTGCCCGGCTCGGGCAAGTCAACGATTGGTCGCCAACTGGCCCGACGGCTGGACTGGCGTTTTTTCGACTCTGATGTGGTGCTAGAACGCCGGATCGGCTGCTCAATCCGCGAATTTTTTGAACGCGAGGGCGAGGCTGCTTTTCGTGACCTGGAGCAAGAGGTGATCAGTGAACTCACCCAAAACGGTGCTTGCGTGTTGTCGACCGGCGGCGGGGTGCTGTTGCGCCAGACAAACCGCGACAACCTTCACCAGCGCTGTCAGACGGTTTACCTGCATTCCGCACCGGAAGAGGTTTTCAGGCGATTGCGCAACGACAAGAACCGTCCGCTGCTGCAAGTCGCTGACCCACTGGCCAGGCTCAAGGAACTCTATGCTGCACGTGACCCGCTGTACCGGGAAGCGGCACGTTTCGTGGTCGAAACAGGCCGCCCATCGGTGTCGACACTGGTCAGCACAATTTTGATGCAGCTTGAGCTGGCGGGTGTTTTGCCAGCGAACAACTAATGGCTGCCTCTACACTTGTAACATGCAAGTTAACTCCTCTTTGATGCCGGCACAAGTTCAGATTGAACTGGCTGACCGAAGCTACCCCATCCTGATCGGTTCTGGCTTGCTGGCCGATGCGTCCACCTACCAACATCTGCCGCCCGCCAGCACCGCACTGATTGTTTCCAACACAACAGTTGCGCCTTTGTATGCGGCCCAACTTCGGGCGGCTCTTGGGGCGCGCTACCCCAAGGTGCTCTTGCTTGACCTGCCCGATGGCGAAGCGCACAAGGACTGGCCAACCCTGCAATTGATTTTTGACGCGCTGTTGGCCAACAGTTGTGACCGTAAAACAGTCTTGTTTGCTTTGGGCGGTGGCGTGGTGGGTGACATGACAGGTTTTGCCGCAGCCAGCTACATGCGCGGCGTGCCGTTTGTGCAAGTACCTACGACGCTACTGGCGCAGGTGGATTCATCGGTCGGTGGCAAAACGGCTGTCAATCACCCGCTGGGCAAAAACATGATTGGTGCTTTTTACCAGCCGCAACTGGTGGTGTGCGACCTCGACACCCTCAAAACCTTGCCGCCGCGCGAACTCAGCGCTGGACTAGCGGAAATCATCAAATACGGCCCAATTGCGGACATGCCGTTTCTGGACTGGCTCGAGGCCAATATCGACGCCCTGCTGGCCAGCGAGCCGGCCGCTCTGGCGCATGCCATCCAGCGCAGTTGCGAAATCAAGGCGCATGTTGTGGGACAAGATGAGCGCGAGCAAGGCTTGAGAGCGATTTTGAACTTCGGCCACACCTTTGGCCATGCGATCGAGTCTGGCATGGGCTACGGTCAGTGGCTTCATGGTGAGGGCGTCGGCTGCGGCATGGTGATGGCTGCGCATTTGTCGCAGCGTCTGGGCTTGGTGGACATGGCTTTTGTTAATCGCCTGACAAGGTTGATTCAACGCGCTGGTTTGCCCGTCAAAGGGCCCATCCTTGACGCGGTCGACAACGCCGGGCGTTATCTTGAACTGATGCGGGTTGATAAAAAATCAGAAGCAGGCGAAATTCGTTTCGTGCTGATTGACGGGCCTGGTCGGGCGACGGTGCGCCCAGCACCTGATGCGGTGGTGCGCGAGGTGATCAACAGCTGTTGCCAATAGCGTGCATTCGCTATGTATTCGATAGCTTCGTGCCCCTGTATACATTGGTCAAAGTGCCAATTTGATACGTAAAACGGCTTTTTCATGACTCCGACGTCTGTTCTGGTGCCCACCTTGATGCGGTATGCCTGTGACCCCGCCCAATCCAGGGGCCGCCGCTACCCAGAGACGCCGGCTCCCACCCGCTCCGACTTCCAGCGCGACCGGGACCGCATCGTGCATTCCACCGCATTTCGCCGCCTGGTCTACAAAACGCAGGTGTTTTTGAACCACGAGGGCGATTTGTTCCGTACCCGGATGACGCATTCGCTGGAAGTTGCGCAGCTCGGCCGCTCGATTGCCCGCACCCTGCGCCTGAACGAGGATCTGGTCGAAGCCATTGCGCTGGCGCACGACCTGGGCCACACCCCCTTTGGCCATGCCGGACAGGACGCGCTCAACGAATGCCTAAAGAACCACAACCCGGACAGCGCCGGTTTTGAGCACAACCTGCAAAGCCTTCGTGTGGTTGACTCGCTGGAAGAGCGCTACCCCAGCTATAACGGCCTGAACCTGACGTTCGAGACGCGTGAAGGCATTTTGAAGCACTGCTCGCGCCGCAACGCCCACCGCATTGAAGCGCGCGAACCTGGCGGCGTGGCGCAGCGCTTTGTTGATCAGTCTGGCACCCTCGAGCCATGGCGTCAACCCAGCCTGGAGGCGCAGCTTGCCAACCTGGCCGACGAGATTGCCTACAACGCGCATGACATTGACGACGGTGTGCGCTCTGGCCTGTTGAGCCTGGAACAGTTGCAGGATGTAGAGCTCTTCAGGCTGCACAGCCTGCAGGCTTTGCAGCAGCACCCCGCCCTCAAAGGCCGCAGGCTGCTGTTTGAAACCATCCGCCTGATGCTCAGTGCGCAGGTTTATGACGTGATGCAGGCAACCCGCCACGCACTGAACCATGCCGCGCCGCAAGACCTGACCGCTGTGCGCCAGCAAGCCGCGCTGGTTTGCTTCACGCCCGCGATGGCGGCTCAATCAGCGGCGATGAAGCGCTTTTTGTTTCACAACCTCTACCGTCACCCACAGGTGCTGGAGAAAACGCAGGCGGCCCAGCAGGTGGTACGCGATTTGTTTGCCGCCTACATGGCTGACCCCGCGCAAATGCCGGCCTCCCATAGCGAGCGTTTCGACGGCATCGATGTTGTGCATTCAAAAAGCGCCAAGCCCGAACGCGTGGTGGCCGACTACATTGCTGGCATGACCGACCGCTTTGCGGCCAAAGAGCATGCGCGGCTCAGTGGTAAGGCGATGTTTGCGGCCTGACCTGATGACGGCGAACCTGTCGAAAAACTTTTCCGCTGTCTGCATCCTGGCAGCCGGTGTGGGCGCCGCCATGCACATCGGCAAGTTGCCGCCCAGCTTGCCCGTGCTGGGTCAGGTGCTGGGCGTCACGCTGCTGGAGGCTGGTTTTTTGTTGTCCAGCATGCAGATGGCGGGCATGCTGCTGGGGCTGATGACAGGCCTGGCCGTGCAGCGCGTGGGACTCAAGCGCAGCATGATTCTGGGGTTGCTGCTAGTGGCGCTGGGCAGTGCACTGGGCACACTGGCGCAAAGCGCGGCCTGGCTGCTGGCCACTCGGGCGATGGAAGGCCTGGGCTTTTTGTGGGTGGTGCTGCCCGCACCTGCCCTGTTAAGGCAATCGGTCGGCCCACAGCGGGTGAACCGGGTCATGGGTTTGTGGGGGGCGTATATGCCGCTGGGCACGTCGTTGGGCTTGTTGCTCGGCCCCTACATGATGCACCTGGCCGTGCCCGACATGGGCTGGCGCGTGTGGTGGGGCGTGTTGTCTGGGTGGTGCGCTTTACTGGCCTTGCTGGTGCTTTGGTTGGTGCCCACCGATGCCAGACCAGCGGCCTTGAGCGCGCCGAATCAGAAGATCCTGAGCCTGACCTTGCGCTCTGGGCCTGCATGGCTGCTGGCGCTGAGCTTTGCTGCTTATTCAGGCCAGTGGCTGGCGGTGGTGGGGTTTTTGCCCACCATTTATGCCCTGGCAGGCGTGGCCAGTGCCCTGGCGGGCTGGCTCACGGCGTTGGCAGCCGCAGCCAATATCGTGGGCAATGTGGCGGCCGGGCGTTTGCTAGAGCAAGGCGTGCGCCCACTGACGCTGCTGCGTACAGCGTTTGTCGCGATGGCGCTGGGGGCTGTGCTGGCATTTACGCCCCAGCTGGATGCGCGTTTGCAATACGCCGCCGTGCTGGTCTTTTCAGCCCTTGGCGGGCTGATTCCCGCGACTTTGTTCAGCCTGTCGGTACGCCTGGCACCTAGTCCGGCGGCCGTGTCTAGCACCGTAGGCTGGATCCAGCAGTGGTCGGCCATCGGGCAATTCACCGCACCGCCCCTGGTGGCCTGGCTTGCCGTACTGGCGGGCGGCTGGCAGTGGACTGGCGCGGTCTGCGTTGCGTGCTGCGTGGCGGGTTTGCTGCTGGCCGGTGCCATTCACCGCGCGCTTGAGCACGCCAATAGCCGTGGGCTGCAAGCCCATGCTGCGTGACTTTTTAAGATCTTGGGAGCCATGCCATCTTGCTTTTCCAAACTCGAAGGCTTACCCTTGTGCTTCATCAACATTTTGCGACAAGTTCACCAAATGTCTGAAAGTAGGGCGACCAGCACTAAAAATGAGCGCCTATTTGTTTTGGGTTGTCGGTAAATCAAAGGCTACGTCATGCAATTCAATCGACGCAGATTCATTCACACTGGTTTGTCAGGCGCCGCCTTGGTGGCAAGCTCGGCGCTTTTTGCCCAAGCAAAAGGAGGGCGCAAGCTGCTTTTGGGGCAGTCTGTGCCGCTGACAGGGGCCGCTGACCAGATTGGCTTGGCTTACTTCAATGGTGCCAAGATGTACTTTGATGCCATCAACGCGAAAAATGGCGCGGCGGGCTACAAAATCGAAGTCAAAACCATGGATGACGGCTACAGTGCCACAAGGGCGGCTGCCAACGCCAAACTGTTTATAAACGAAGGCGTTGATGCGCTTTTCGGCTTTGCAGGTACCGCCAGTTGCGATGCCGCCTATGCCGTGACAAAAACATCGGGCATTCCTTTTTTTGCGCCGTTTGCTGCTTCAGACAGCTTGCATGACGCCGCCTCAAGCAACGTTTTTCACGTGCGGCCCGCCCTGTCTGATGAGGCCTACAAAGTCGTTCGCCACTGCGCCACGATCAATCAGGACCGAATTGCGGTGTTTGCCGAAGAAGACGCCATGGGCCGGGCTGGAATGGCAGCCATCACCCAAGCCCTGGTTGACCTGAAGCGTCCGCCCCTGGTGGCCAGCGCGCTGTCGTCTGTCAACAGCGATAAGGTCGATGCAGCCGTGGCCGCATTGATGAAGGCCAACCCCCAGGCCATCATTCAGGTCAGCCTGTTCAACTCATCGGCTGCCTTCATTCGCAAAGCACGTCAAGCCGGTTTTGGTGGCCAGTTTTTAACCTTCTCTGTGGTGGGAATTGACCCCTTGTTCAGCGCGCTGGGCAAAGAAATTGGCGGCATTGTCATCTCCCAGGTCATGCCGTCGCCTCGCAGCATCGGTACGCCGCTGGTCAAAGAGTACCTCGACGTGCTGAACCAGACCGACCAGGCCCCGAGCTATGAAAGCGTGGAGGGCTATGTTGCCGCGCGCGCCTTTGCCGAAGGCGTGCGACGTGCTGCACAGGCTGAATCTGGCAAAGGTAAGCCAGACCGCGGCGGTCTTCAAAAAGCGTTTGAGTCCATGACTGACTACGACATGAGAGGCTTTCGCGTCAACCTGCGTGCCAAAAAGTACGAATCTGTGGGCGCGGTCGACCTGGTGACCATCACGCCAGAGGGTAAAGTGCTCCGTTAAGACTCTTTTTTGCTATTCATTAAATAGCTCCTAGCCTAGGTATTCATTGGGCTAATTGGATTTTCTTGGTTAAAAACGGTCAGCAAAAACGTTTTAAACCATAATCGGGGTCAGATTCCAATTAAAGCCCAAACCCAAACCCATGGCCCGACTGCCGCGCTTGACGCTTCCTGGCTACCCGCACCACATCATCCAGCGGGGCAATAACCGTCAGGCGATCTTCACGACCACTGCCGACTATCAGGCATTGCTTGGCCTGATTGACGTCCACGCCAAAAAATTCGAAGTGGATGTTCACGCCTACGTGCTGATGAGTAACCACTTTCACCTCTTGGCAACGCCCCAGACGGACACCGGATTGCCGCAAATGATGCAGGCCGTCGGCCGCAGCTATGTACGCTATTTCAATGATTTGCAGGGCCGTACTGGCACGCTCTGGGAGGGACGCTACCGTTCAACGTTGATCCAGACGGACCGCTACCTGCTGGCCTGCATGGCCTATATTGACTTGAACCCGGTGCGCGCGGGCCTAGTCACAGAGGCTGCCGATTACCCCTGGTCCAGTCACGGCTTGTATGTCGGCGTGCGTCAAGACAAATTGATCAGTCCGCACTCTCTTTACTGGGGTCTGGCCAATACGCCGTTTGGGCGCGAAGCCGCTTACGCCGATTTGGTGCGGGCGGGCATCAGTGCCGACCAGCAGGCCGCTTTGACGCGGTCAACTTTGGCTGGCTGGGCGTTGGGAGAAGACGATTTTGTTGCAGATTTGCAAAAAAGGACTATTCGGCGGGTCAATAAAAGCAAGGCGGGTCGCCCACAAAACAAGGTTTCCAAGGATGATTGATCTTGTAACCGCCTGATTTAATTTAAGAATTTCTTGAAATTAATCTGTCCCCAATTATTTTTAGAATCAATACGGCGGGGATTAATTGGAATCTGACCCCAATTAAATTGCTTGGCATTGTTGTTGCTGCAACTTATGATCCGATTCCCCGATAAATTTAGGAGTGCGCCATGACCACGGCTGCTGAGATTAAACATAGTCAAGACCACGGTTTGTATTCACCTTCGCAAGAGCATGATGCTTGCGGCGTTGGTTTTGTAGCGCACATCAAGGGGCACAAGTCGCATGCCATCGTCCAGCAAGGCTTGAAGATTCTTGAAAACCTGGACCATCGGGGAGCCGTGGGTGCCGACAAGCTGATGGGCGACGGTGCGGGCATTTTGATTCAGCTGCCGGACGCCCTGTACCGCGAAGAAATGGCCAAGCATGGCGTCGATTTGCCGCCCCCCGGCGAATATGGCGTGGGCATGGTGTTTTTACCGAAAGAACATGCGTCCCGCCTGGCCTGTGAGCAGGCGCTAGAGCGTGCTGTAAGAGCTGAAGGCCAGGTGCTGCTGGGCTGGCGCGATGTGCCGGTTAACCGTGACATGCCGATGTCCCCCACTGTGCGCGAAAAAGAACCGATTTTGCGGCAGATTTTCATTGGCCGTGGCAATGACGTCATCGTGCAGGATGCGCTAGAGCGCAAGCTGTACGTCATTCGCAAAACCGCCAGTGCCGCGATTCAAAACCTGCACCTGACGCATAGCAAAGAATATTACGTCCCCAGCATGTCCAGCCGTACGGTGGTCTACAAAGGTTTGTTGCTGGCCGATCAGGTCGGTACCTACTACCTTGATTTGCAAGACACGCGATGCGTCTCTGCGCTTGGTCTGGTGCACCAGCGTTTCAGCACCAACACCTTCCCCGAATGGCCACTGGCCCACCCCTACCGCTACGTCGCGCACAACGGCGAGATCAACACCGTCAAGGGCAACTACAACTGGATGAAAGCGCGTGAGGGCGTGATGTCGTCTCCGGTGCTGGGTGCGGACTTGCAAAAGCTTTACCCGATCAGCTTTGCCGACCAGTCCGACACCGCCACCTTCGACAATTGCCTGGAGCTCCTCACCATGTCGGGTTATCCGATCAGCCAGGCGGTGATGATGATGATCCCCGAACCGTGGGAGCAGCACACCACGATGGACGAGCGCCGCAGAGCGTTTTATGAATACCACGCCGCCATGCTGGAGCCGTGGGATGGTCCGGCCTCAATTGTCTTCACCGATGGTCGCCAGATTGGCGCCACACTTGACCGCAACGGCTTGCGCCCATCGCGCTACTGCGTGACAGATGATGACTTGGTCATCATGGCATCCGAGTCTGGCGTGCTGCCGATTCCAGAGCACAAAATCGTCCGCAAATGGCGTTTGCAGCCCGGCAAGATGTTCTTGATTGACCTCGAACAAGGCCGCATGGTCGACGACGAAGAGATCAAAGCCACGCTGTCGCATAGCAAGCCGTACAAGCAGTGGATTGAAAATTTGCGGATCAAGCTCGATGACATTAAGTCTTTACAAGCAGGGGCCGCGGACCGGCTTGGCCGGGCGCAAGGCGCCGCCCCCAGCGAGGGGGGAGGCGAATCACACGAAGTGGGGAACCTCGGAGGAGTGCCAACGCTGCTTGACCGCCAGCAAGCCTTCGGCTACACCCAGGAAGATATCAAGTTCCTGATGTCTCCGATGGCCGCCAATGGCGAAGAGGCCACTGGCTCCATGGGCAACGACTCACCACTGGCGGTGCTGTCGAACAAAAACAAATCGCTGTACAACTACTTCAAGCAGTTGTTTGCACAGGTCACCAACCCACCGATTGACCCGATTCGCGAGGCGATTGTGATGTCGCTGGTGTCCTTTGTGGGCCCCAAGCCAAACCTGCTCGACATCAACCAGGTCAACCCACCGATGCGGCTGGAAGTCAGCCAACCGGTGCTGAACGTGGATGACATGCAAAAGCTGCGCGACATTGAAGCGCACACGCAAGGCAAGTTCAAAAGCTACACGCTCGACATCACTTACCCACTGGCCTGGGGCCATGAAGGGGTGGAAGCTAAGCTCGCCTCCCTTTGCGCTGAGGCCGTGGATGCCATCAAGTCTGGCAAAAATATTCTCATCATCAGCGACCGCGCCTTGAGCGCAACCCAGGTGGCCATTCCGGCTTTGCTTGCTTTGTCAGCGATTCACCAACATCTGGTGGGTGTTGGTTTGCGCACCACCGCAGGCCTGGTGGTTGAAACCGGCTCGGCCCGTGAAGTCCATCACTTTGCGGTGCTGGCAGGTTACGGCGCGGAGGCTGTACACCCCTACCTGGCGCTGGAGACATTGGCCGAGATGCACAAGGGATTGCCAGGTGATTTATCGACTGAAAAAGCCATCTACAACTACACCAAAGCGGTTGGTAAAGGCCTGTCGAAAATCATGTCCAAAATGGGCGTGTCAACCTACATGAGTTACTGCGGTGCGCAGCTGTTTGAAGCGATTGGTTTGAGCCGCGAGACGATTGCCAAGTTCTTCACCGGCACCGCCAGCCAGGTTGAAGGCATGGGCGTGTTTGAGATTGCCGAAGAAGCGCTGCGCATGCACCGCGCTGCTTTCAGCGATGACCCGGTGCTGAGCAGCATGCTCGATGCAGGCGGCGAATACGCCTTCCGCGTGCGCGGTGAAAACCACATGTGGACACCCGATGCGATTGCAAAATTGCAGCACGCCACACGCGCCAACAACTTCAACACCTACAAAGAATACGCCCAGCTCATCAACGACCAAAACCGTCGCCACATGACGCTGCGCGGCCTGTTTGAGTTCAAGATTGACCCAAGCAAGGCCATCCCGATCGATGAGGTCGAGTCCGCCAAAGAAATCGTCAAACGCTTCGCCACGGGTGCCATGTCGCTGGGCTCCATCAGCACCGAAGCCCATGCCACGCTGGCCGTGGCCATGAACCGCATTGGCGGTAAAAGCAACACCGGCGAGGGCGGTGAAGACCCGAACCGTTACCGCCAAGAGCTCAAAGGTATCCCGATCAAAAAAGGCGAAACACTCAAAAGCGTGATTGGTCCCAAACAGGTGGAAGTTGATTTGCCTTTGCAAGACGGTGACTCGCTGCGCTCAAAGATCAAGCAAGTTGCCTCGGGCCGCTTTGGCGTGACGGCTGAATATCTGGTGTCTGCTGACCAGATTCAGATCAAAATGGCGCAGGGTGCCAAACCGGGTGAAGGCGGCCAGTTGCCGGGCGGCAAGGTCAGTGAATACATTGGCGCGCTGCGTTATTCAGTGCCGGGCGTGGGTTTGATTTCTCCACCACCGCACCACGACATTTATTCGATCGAAGATTTGGCGCAGCTGATTCATGATTTGAAAAACGTGAACCCGCGCGCCAGCATCAGCGTCAAGCTGGTCAGTGAAGTCGGCGTCGGCACCATCGCAGCAGGCGTGACCAAAGCCAAGGCTGACCACATTGTGATAGCAGGCCATGACGGCGGCACGGGCGCCTCGCCTTGGTCAAGCATCAAGCATGCAGGCAGCCCGTGGGAGATTGGCCTGGCCGAAACCCAGCAAACCTTGGTGCTCAACCGCTTGCGTGGCCGTATTCGCGTGCAGGCCGACGGCCAGATGAAAACCGGCCGCGACGTGGTCATAGGCGCGCTGCTAGGTGCGGATGAGTTCGGTTTTGCCACCGCCCCGCTGGTGGTTGAGGGCTGCATCATGATGCGCAAATGCCACTTGAACACCTGCCCTGTCGGTGTGGCCACGCAAGACCCGGTACTGCGCCAAAAATTCAGTGGCAAGCCCGAGCATGTCGTCAATTATTTTTTCTTTGTGGCCGAAGAAGTGCGCCAGTTGATGGCGCAACTCGGCGTACGCACCTTTGACGAATTGATCGGCCGGGCTGACTTGCTCGACACGCAAAAAGGCATTGAGCACTGGAAGGCCACCGGCCTTGACTTTGCGCGCCTGTTCTATCAGCCCAATGTTCCGGCTGACGTGCCGCGTTTGCACAGTTCCACCCAAGAGCACGGGCTGGAGAAAGCCCTTGACGTGCGGCTGATTGAAAAGTCAAAAGCGGCCATTGAAAAGGGCGAAAAAGTCCAGTTCATTGAGGTGGCACGCAACGTCAACCGCACCGTTGGCGCCATGCTGTCGGGCGAGCTGACACGTCACCACCCGCAAGGCCTGCCAGACGATACGCTGCGCATTCAGCTGGAAGGCACCGGCGGCCAGTCGTTTGGTGCGTTCCTGGCCAAAGGCATCACCATGTACCTGATTGGCGACGCCAACGACTACACAGGCAAGGGCCTGAGCGGCGGTCGTATTGTGGTGCGCCCGAGCATCGACTTCAGGGGCGAGTCGCACAAAAACACCATCGTGGGCAACACTGTGCTCTACGGCGCCACCACAGGTGAGGCGTTTTTTAGCGGCGTGGCAGGCGAGCGCTTTGCGGTGCGACTGTCGGGTGCGACGGCTGTTGTGGAAGGCACAGGCGACCACGGATGCGAGTACATGACGGGCGGAACAGTGCTGGTGCTGGGTAAAACCGGCCGCAATTTTGCAGCTGGCATGAGCGGCGGCGTAGCCTATGTGTATGACGAAGACGGCCACTTTGCCAGCCGTTGCAATACCTCCATGGTCAGCCTTGACAAGGTCGTCACAACGGCCGAGCAGCATACCCACGACGCGTCAGACTGGCATGCCGAGGAGAGCGACGAAGCACTTCTCAAGCGTCTGCTGCAAGACCACAACCGCTGGACCGGCAGCAAGCGCGCGCGCGAGTTGCTTGACACCTGGGCTGAGTCTCGTTTGAAGTTCGTCAAAGTCTTCCCGAACGAGTACAAGCGTGCCTTGCTCGAACGAAAAGACCGCCGCTTGAGTGCATCCACCGAGACAACGCGTGTGCAGGTTGAGACCAACCGCGAGCCGGTCGGCGCCAAATAAACACTCTTAAATTAGGAGCTGCTCGCCCAAGCGTTCGCCGGGCTGCAGCAGTGAAAGTTACCTAAAGCAGCCTCCAGGGGCCTTTTGAAGCAAATTATTCGCACAGGACAGCATCATGGGAAAAATCACCGGTTTCATGGAATTTGAGCGTTTGGAAGAAGGCTACAAACCTGTGCCTGAGCGGCTGAAGAACTACAAAGAGTTTGTTATCGGTCTGGATGACGAGCAGGCCAAAAAGCAATCAGCACGCTGCATGGACTGCGGCACACCTTTTTGCAACACGGGCTGCCCAGTCAACAACATCATTCCTGACTTCAACGACATGGTGTTTCGTGCTGACTGGAAAAACGCGATTGATACGCTGCACAGTACGAACAACTTTCCCGAGTTCACCGGTCGTATTTGCCCGGCACCGTGCGAAGCGGCCTGCACATTGAACGTGAATGACGACGCAGTCGGCATCAAGTCGATCGAGCACGCCATCATCGACCGGGCCTGGTCTGAGGGCTGGGTCAAACCGCAAGTGCCAAAACACAAAACGGGTAAAAAAGTCGCCATCGTCGGCAGCGGCCCTGCAGGTATGGCCGCCGCCCAGCAGCTGGCGCGTGCCGGTCACGACGTGACACTGTTTGAAAAGAATGACCGCGTCGGCGGCCTGCTGCGCTACGGCATTCCAGACTTCAAGATGGAAAAAACCCACATCGACCGCCGGGTCGAGCAAATGACAGCTGAAGGCGTGACCTTCAAGTGCGGCGTGATGGTTGGCCATTTGCCCAAAGACAGCAAAGTGACCAATTGGGCGGTCGACACCATCACCCCAGAGCAATTGCAAAGGGACTTTGACGCCGTCATGCTCACGGGCGGCGCTGAACAGTCACGCGACCTGCCTGTTCCGGGGCGTGACCTGGACGGCGTGCACTTCGCCATGGAGTTTTTGCCGTCGCAAAACAAGGTCAATGCGGGTGACAAAGTCAAAGGCCAGCTGCGCGCTGACGGTAAACACGTCATCGTGATTGGCGGCGGCGATACCGGCAGCGACTGCGTGGGCACCAGCAACCGCCACGGCGCTGTCAGCGTCACGCAGTTTGAACTGATGCCGCAGCCGCCGGAAGAAGAAAACCGCCCCATGACCTGGCCGTACTGGCCCGCCAAACTGCGCACCAGTTCCAGCCACCAGGAAGGCTGCGAGCGCGAATTTGCGATTTCCACCAAAGAGCTGTTGGGTGAAAAAGGCAAAGTGACCGGTTTGAAAACGGTGCGCGTTGAATGGGTCAATGGCAAGATGGTGGAAGTCGCCGGCTCTGAGCAAACCCTCAAGGCCGACTTGGTGCTGCTGGCCATGGGCTTTGTGTCCCCGGTCGCGTCTATCCTCGAATCGTTTGGCATCGACAAAGACAACCGCGGCAACGCCAAGGCCAGCGACGCTTTTATTGGCGGTTATGCGACCAATGTGCCCAAGGTATTTGTTGCGGGCGACATTCGCCGTGGGCAAAGCCTCGTTGTTTGGGCCATCCGGGAAGGCCGCCAGGCGGCTCGGTCTGTGGATGAGTTTTTGATGGGGTTCAGTGACTTGCCACGATAACTGTTTCGCTATTAAAAGAGGAGCTTCCAACCTCCGTAATAATTGGGTTAGGAGGTCTAAACGACTGGTGGTTTCGAGATAAAGGACTCAAAAACGCAGTTGTCGAGCCTTTTTGCATTCAAAGGTACATTTTGTTGCATCAAGTAATCCCTTTATGATCAGCGCATCCTTCAGTTCATAATTTTTCATGTCGCAGCCAGACCCTACCGCCTTGGTGGAATTCAAGGATGTCACCTTTTCTTACCCGGGGTCTAGCGGTGACCGCGTCGTTCTTACTAAGGTCACGCTTTCAGTGCCACGCGGCAAAGTAACCGCGCTCATGGGCGCATCCGGCGGCGGCAAAACCTCCGTGTTGCGGCTGATTGGCGGGCAACAAAAAGCCAACAGTGGCCAGGTTCTAGTTGACGGTAAAAACGTTGGCAGCATGACGCAGGCTGATTTATATGCCGCACGGCGCCGCATGGGCATGCTGTTTCAGTTTGGTGCGCTGTTCACTGACTTGAGCGTTTTTGACAACGTCGCCTTTGCTCTGCGTGAGCACACCGATTTAAGTGCTGATTTGATCCGTGACATCGTGCTGATGAAGCTCAACGCTGTCGGCCTGCGCGGCGCGCGCGACTTGATGCCAAGTGAAATTTCTGGCGGTATGGCACGCCGCGTCGCCCTGGCCCGGGCCATCGTGCTAGACCCCGAACTCATCATGTACGACGAGCCCTTTGCCGGACTGGACCCGATCTCGCTCGGCACCGCTGCACAACTGATTCGCCAGCTCAATGACACGCTGGGCATCACGTCCATCATCGTGTCGCATGACCTGGAAGAAACTTTCAAAATTGCCGACAAGGTGATCATCTTGGCTAATGGCGGCATTGCGGCTCAGGGCACGCCTGACGAGGTACGGCATTCGAAAGACCCGCTGGTGCACCAGTTTGTCAACGCGCTGAGCGAAGGCCCGGTCAAGTTTCACTATCCCGGCCCAGATGTAGTCACTGACTTTGGCAACCCTGCTGCAGCGCAAAAGGGCAAGCGTTGATGAGTCGAGCCAAATCAAACTTGATTTCCAAGCTGGGCTTTGCTACGCGCCAGCAACTCGGCCATCTGGGCTACGCAACGCGCCTTTTCGTGCGGTTATTCGCCATTAGCGGCTCCGTCCTTAGCCGTTTTGGCCTGGTGCGTGACCAGATATTCTTTTTGGGCAATTATTCGCTCGCCATCATTTCGGTGTCTGGCTTGTTTGTCGGTTTTGTGCTCGGCTTGCAGGGCTACTACACGCTGCAGCGCTATGGCTCGTCAGAGGCTCTGGGTTTGCTGGTGGCGCTCAGTTTGGTGCGTGAATTGGGGCCGGTGATCACAGCGCTGCTGTTTGCTGGCCGTGCCGGTACCGCCCTGACGGCTGAAATTGGCCTGATGAAAGCGGGTGAGCAATTGTCGGCGATGGAAATGATGGCAGTAGACCCGGTGCGCCGTGTTCTGGCACCGCGCTTTTGGGGCGGCATCATTGCCATGCCGCTGCTGGCGGCCGTATTCAGTGCTGTAGGTGTGCTCGGCGGCTGGATCGTCGGCGTCCTCATGATCGGCATTGACGCTGGCTCGTTCTGGAGCCAGATGCAAGGCGGCGTGGACGTGTGGCGTGACGTTGGCAACGGTATCGTCAAAAGCTGTGTGTTTGGTGTCACGGTGACTTTTGTGGCGCTCTACCAGGGTTTTGAAGCGCAGCCTACGCCAGAAGGGGTGTCCCGGGCCACCACCCGCACGGTTGTCGTGGCGTCGCTGGCGGTGCTGGGACTGGATTTTTTGCTCACCACCCTGATGTTCAGCATCTAGCTGCAAGTCATGAAAATGTGTGAAAACGTAACTGGCCCGCTAGATTGAATTTGAAAGAAAAAACGATGCAACGCTCAAAAACGGATCTGTGGGTAGGCTTGTTTGTGCTGATTGGCGGGGTAGCCATTTTGTTTCTTGCCCTCAAGTCGGCCAATCTGCTGAGCCTGAACTTTGACACCTCGTACAAAGTCACTGCCAAGTTCGACAATATCGGTGGTTTGAAGCCGCGCGCCGCCGTCAAAAGCGCAGGCGTGGTGATTGGTCGGGTTGAAAACATCAGCTTTGACGACAAGTCCTACCAGGCCAGCGTGAACCTGGCCATGGAAAGCAAATACGTTTTCCCCAAAGATTCGTCCCTCAAAATTCTGACCAGCGGTTTGCTGGGTGAGCAATACATTGGCATCGAAGCAGGCGCCAGCGATAAAAACATGGCTGCTGGTGATGTCATCAAACAAACCCAGTCCGCCGTGGTGCTGGAAACCCTGATCAGCCAATTTTTGTACAGCAAAGCTGCCGACAGCAGCACGCCAGCAGCACCAGCATCAGCATCAGCATCAGGGAGCAACAACAAAAAATGAACTCATTTCATCTGACGATTCGCGTATTGCGAATCGGTGCGCTTGGCCTGTTTGTCGCGCTAGCGCAAGGCTGCGCCACAGGTCCCAATGCCAACCCGGCAGACCCGCTGGAGCCGTTTAACCGAACAGTTTTCAATTTGAACGACGGACTGGACCGAGCCATCTTCCTTCCCGTGGCAACGGCCTACACGGATGTCACGCCTTCTCCGGTGCGCACAGGGGTCCACAACTTCTTAAGCAACATCGCCGATGTCTGGTCGGTGGTTAACAATGCTTTGCAGCTCAAGCCAAAAGAAACGCTGGAAACTGGTATGAGGGTGGCTTTCAACAGTATTTTTGGTTTCGCTGGCGTGCTCGATATCGGCACAGAAATGCGTTTGGCCAGAAACAAACAGGACTTTGGTCAAACGCTGGGTTATTGGGGAGTGAAGTCCGGTGCCTATGTCGTGCTACCGTTTTTTGGGCCTTCGTCGGTACGAGACTCTGTCGGAATGGTGGTCGATTCGGGTGCGGATATCGCGAATAATGTCAAAAACGTGCCAGTCCGCAACTCTCTGATGAGCCTGCGCGTGGTGGACAAACGCGTTGAATATTTAGGTACCGAAACCGTGCTTGAGGAGGCATCCCTGGACAAATACACTTTTACCCGCGATTTATATTTGCAGCGTCGCGCCAACTCGATTGGCCGTAACACTCAGCCTCAAGATACCCCGTCGAAGGAGGAGCGTTACGATCTGCCCGCCTCCGCGACCAGCCCTGCGGCCAAATAAAAGAAAAAAAGTCTGGCAAGTACACGTCGGGCGCTTAGCCGCGTTATACAGGCACAAAGCCCATTTTTGAAAGCCCAACATGCTACGTAGAACTGCCCTGCAACTTGCTTCCCTGTTCATGACGGCCATGCTGCTGGCGGCTCCCGTTGCTCGCGCCGCTGATGAATCTCCTGACGGCCTGATCAAGCGGTTGGCATCTGAAGTGCTCGACAACGTCAAGTCTGACAAATCTGTGCAGGCAGGCGACATGACCAAACTCATGTCGCTGGTAGACAGCCAGATCATGCCCAACGTCAATTTCACCCGCATGACGGCATCGGCTGTGGGCCGCAGTTGGCGTCAGGCCACGCCCGAGCAGCAAAAGAAATTGCAGGATGAGTTCAAAACCCTTTTGGTCCGTACCTATTCCGGCGCACTGGCCCAAGTTAAAGACCAGACCATCAATGTCAAGCCCCTGCGTGCGGCGGCTGCAGATACCGAGGTGGTGGTGCGCACCGAAGTGCTGGGTCGGGGTGACGCCATCCAACTCGACTATCGCCTGGAAAAAACATCTACCGGCTGGAAGATTTATGACCTGAACGTGCTCGGCGTATGGCTGGTTGAAACCTACCGCACCCAGTTTTCTCAGGAAATCAATGCCAAGGGGATCGATGGCCTGATCATCTCGCTGTCCGAGCGAAACAAGACCAACAGCGCCAAGAAATCCTGAGAGGAAGACGGTGTTGACGTTGCCATCAGTTGTTAGCCATGATCAAGCGCTGGAAACAGCGCACGGCCTGAAAGCACGTGTGATGTCAGAGGGCACTGCCGTGGTGCTCGATGCCACCGCTTTGACACGATTTGATTCATCGGCCCTGGCGGTCATGCTGGCATGCAGACGCGAGGCCATGGCTGCTGGCAAGACCTTTTCAGTTCAGGGGTTGCCTGCCCGGCTAAGCCAACTGGCGAGCTTGTATGGTGTGGCCGAGCTGCTTAGTTCTTCCGCTTGAAGTCGTTGATAAGCTTGCAGCCCTTGGGCCATATTGCAAGCGCAGTGCCCCTGACCGTCTAACCCCCTAAAATGGTGGGTTCATGCCAGCTATCTCCTTCACATCAGTTTCTAAAACCTACCAAAGCAAACGCGGTCAATCAGGTCCAGCCGTCAAAGCACTGGACGACGTGAGCTTTGACATCCATCAGGGCGAATTCTTCGGCCTGCTCGGGCCCAATGGCGCAGGTAAAACCTCTCTTATCAGCATTCTGGCGGGTTTGTCGCGGGCCAGCAGTGGCAACGTGACAGTGCACGGCCACGATGTTCTGTCCGACTACGCTGCCGCCCGCCGCACTTTGGGTGTGGTGCCGCAAGAGCTGGTGTTTGACCCGTTTTTCAGCGTTCGCGAAGCCTTGCGCATTCAATCCGGCTACTTCGGCGTTAAAAGCAATGATGACTGGATAGACGAGCTGCTGTCCAGTCTTGGCCTGGCGGACAAGGCCAGTGCCAACATGCGCCAGCTGTCTGGGGGGATGAAGCGCCGCGTTCTGGTGGCGCAGGCCCTGGTTCACAAACCCAAAGTCATTGTGCTTGACGAACCGACGGCCGGTGTCGATGTCGAACTGCGCCAAACGCTGTGGCAGTTCATCGCCAAACTCAACAAGCAGGGCAGTACTGTGCTGCTCACCACGCACTATTTGGAAGAAGCCGAGGCGCTGTGTAGCCGAATTGCGATGCTTAAACAGGGCAAGGTTGTGGCGCTGGCGCAAACATCTGAACTGCTCAAAGCCGCTTCCTCCAACGTGCTGCGCTTCAAGATTGACAGCCAATTGCCGCAGGCGCTGGCGGAAAAGGCCCGCATTACCGGCCGCATTGTGCAGTTCCCGGCCCACAATGCGAATGAAATCGAGCAGTATCTGGCGGCGATTCGCCAGGCTGGACTGGTGGCTGAAGACGTTGAGATACGAAAAGCTGATCTGGAAGACGTGTTCCTTGATGTCATGTCTGGTAAATCTGGACAAGCGGGGCTCAAAGCATGACCGGTTGGCAAACGCTGCTCTACAAGGAAACCTTGCGTTTCTGGAAAGTGGGCTTTCAAACCGTGGGTGCCCCGGTACTGACAGCCGTCATGTACATGCTGATTTTTGGCCATGTGCTGGAGGGCCAAGTCAAGGTGTACGGTACGCTCAACTACACCGCCTTTTTGGTGCCGGGCTTGGTGATGATGAGCGTGCTGCAAAACGCTTTTGCCAACAGTTCATCGTCACTGATTCAAAGCAAAATCATGGGCAGCCTGGTGTTTGTGCTACTCACACCGCTGTCGCACTGGCACTGGTTTTTTGCCTATGTGGGCGCTGCTGTTGCGCGTGGTTTGCTGGTGGGTACCGGCGTATTTGTCGTGACGGCTTACTTTGGTCGGCCTGACTTTGCTCACCCGTTGTGGATCGTGCTGTTTGCCTTGCTGGGCGCCTCCATGCTGGGTGCGCTGGGCGTGATTGCCGGCTTGTGGTCGGATAAATTCGACCAGATGGCGGCGTTTCAAAACTTCGTCATCATGCCAATGACGTTTTTAAGCGGCGTTTTTTATTCGATTCATTCACTGCCGCCGTTTTGGCAAACCGTCAGCCACTTGAACCCGTTTTTCTACCTGATTGACGGTTTTAGATATGGTTTTTTCGGTGTCAGCGATGTGTCGCCTTGGCTCAGCCTGGGCATCGTCTCGACTGCCTTGGTGATTGTCAGCGGTATCGCCGTCAACATGCTGCGCACGGGCTACAAAATAAGACACTAAACATATGACCAGCGAAGAACTCCAATCCATCATCGCCAGTGGCCTGCCGTGCGAGCATATTGAGCTGTCGGGCGACGGCCAACACTGGTATGCCACTATTGTGTCCAGCAGCTTTGAAGGCCAGCGCATGATTCAGCGCCACCAAAAAGTCTACGCCACCTTGGGCGGCCGTATCCAGACCAACGAGGTGCATGCCCTGTCGATGAAAACCTTGACCCCCGCTGAGTGGGCCCGTAACCCCGACAACTGAATCATGGACAAGTTACTCATCAAGGGCGGCAAGACGCTCAACGGCACGGTCACCATTTCGGGCGCTAAAAACGCGGCGCTGCCAGAGCTGTGCGCGGCCCTGTTGACGGCTGACACGGTCACCTTGGAAAACGTGCCAGGTCTGCAGGACGTGTCCACCATGCTCAAGCTGATCCGCAACATGGGTGTGACCGCAGAACGCAACAAAGACGTGCCAAGCACCGTCAGCATCAATGCGGGCGCTTTGACGTCCCCAGAAGCACCCTACGAATTGGTGAAAACCATGCGCGCCTCGGTGCTGGCCCTGGGCCCGCTGCTGGCGCGCTTTGGCGAGGCCACCGTGTCGCTGCCCGGCGGCTGCGCGATTGGCTCGCGGCCCGTCGACCAGCACATCAAAGGCATGCAGGCCATGGGCGCTGAGATTGTGGTCGAACACGGCTACATGATTGCCAAACTGCCCAAGGGCAGAACGCGCCTGAAGGGCTGCAGCATCACCACCGACATGGTGACAGTCACGGGGACTGAAAACTTCTTGATGGCAGCCAGCCTGGCCGAAGGCGAAACCATCTTGGAAAACGCCGCGCAAGAACCCGAGATTGGTGACTTGGCTGAAATGCTCATCAAGATGGGCGCAAAAATTGAGGGCCACGGCACACGCCGTATTCGCATTCAAGGCGTCGAACGCCTGCACGGTTGCACCCACCAGGTGGTGGCTGACCGGATTGAGACCGGCACGTTCTTGTGTGCCGTAGCCGCTACAGGTGGTGACGTGACGCTGCTGCACGGCCGTGCAGACCATCAAGATGCGCTGGTCGACAAGCTGCGTGAAGCCGGTGCAACAGTGACCGCGATGGCAGGCGCCATGCGTATCCAGTCGCAGGGCCGATTGAAAGCCCAGTCGTTTCGCACCACCGAATACCCGGGCTTTGCAACCGACATGCAAGCCCAGTTCATGGCGCTCAACGCGGTGTCGCATGGTGCGGCGACAGTGACCGAAACCATATTTGAAAACCGTTTCATGCACGTCAATGAAATGGTGCGCCTGGGTGCCAAAATCCAAATTGAAGGCAAAGTCGCCGTGATGGAAGGTGTTGCCAAACTGTCCGGTGCGGCGGTGATGGCGACGGACTTGCGCGCATCGGCCAGCTTGGTGATTGCGGGCTTGGTTGCCGATGGTGAAACCCTGATTGACCGCATCTACCATCTGGACCGGGGCTATGACCAGATGGAAGCCAAGCTGCGCGGGATTGGCGCTGACATCGAGAGGCTGAAGAAATGATCACGATTGCGCTGTCCAAAGGTCGAATTTTTGACGACATCCTGCCCTTGCTCAAAAGCGCAGGCATTGACGTGCTGGACGACCCGGACAAATCACGCAAACTGATCCTTAGCACCAACCAGCCCGACGTGCGTGTGCTGCTGGTGCGCGCCACCGATGTGCCTACCTATGTGCAGTATGGCGGCGCAGACATGGGTGTGGTGGGCAAGGACACACTGCTGGAATCGGGGACACAGGGCTTGTACCAACCCCTCGATTTGCAGATCGCCAAGTGCCGCATCAGTGTGGCAGTACGAAAAAGTTTTGACTACGCGGCTGCCATGAAGCAGGGTTCACGCATGACCGTCGCGACCAAATATGTGGCGATAGCGCGCGACTTTTTTGCATCGAAGGGCGTGCACGTTGACCTGATCAAACTTTACGGCAGCATGGAGCTGGCCCCGCTGACCGGGCTGGCAGACGCGATTGTGGATCTGGTATCGACCGGCAACACCCTGAAGGCCAATCATCTGGTAGAAGTCGAACGCATCATGGACATCAGTTCGCACCTGGTCGTCAACCAGACTGCATTGAAGTTAAAGCAGGCGCCAATTCGCAAGATCATGGATGCGTTTGCTTTGGCTGTTAAACAAGAAGATTGAACAAAAGCTATGACTTTGATAGCTTCTCCCGCCCGAATTTCAACGGCTTCAAGCACGTTTGAGCGTGAATTTCAGGCGCGTTTGCATTGGTCTGCTGACACTGATGCGGCCATTGAGCAGCGGGTGGCCGATATTTTGGCCGACGTACAAATGCGCGGCGATGCGGCGGTGCTTGACTACACCGCGCGTTTTGATGGGCTGGATGTCCCATCGATGAGTGCGCTTGAATTGACCCAAGCCGAACTCAAAGCGGCGTTCGAGGCGATTCCCGCTGCCCAGCGCGAGGCACTCGTTGCCGCCTCCAAGCGTGTGCGCAGCTACCATGAGGCACAAAAGAAAGCCAACGGCGAAAGCTGGAGCTACCGCGACGAAGACGGAACGCTGCTTGGCCAAAAAGTCACGCCGCTTGACCGCGTCGGTATTTACGTGCCGGGCGGCAAGGCCGCCTATCCTTCATCGGTGTTGATGAATGCGATCCCGGCACACGTGGCTGGCGTGGGCGAAATCATCATGGTGGTGCCCACCCCAAAAGGTGAAAAAAACGCACTGGTTTTAGCCGCCGCTTACATTGCTGGCGTCACCCGCGCCTTCACCATCGGTGGCGCGCAAGCAGTCGCTGCATTGGCTTACGGCACGTCCACCGTGCCCAAGGTCGACAAAATCACTGGCCCTGGCAATGCCTATGTCGCCAGCGCCAAAAAACGCGTGTTTGGCATGGTCGGCATCGACATGATTGCCGGGCCGTCCGAAATATTGGTACTGGCCGACGGCACCACACCTGCCGACTGGGTGGCGATGGACCTGTTCAGCCAGGCCGAGCACGACGAGCTGGCGCAAAGCATTTTGCTGTGCCCCGATGCGGCCTATATTGATGCCGTGCAAGAAGCCATCAACCGTCTGTTGCCCACCATGCCCAGAGCCGCCATCATTGCCAAGTCACTGACCGATCGCGGCGCTTTGATCTTGACGCGCAGCATGAACGAAGCCTGCGATATCAGCAACCGCATCGCGCCAGAGCACCTGGAAGTCTCAAGCCGAGACCCGCATCAGTGGGAGCCACTGCTCAAACATGCAGGTGCCATTTTCCTGGGTGCTTACACCAGCGAAAGTCTTGGCGACTATTGCGCCGGCCCCAACCACGTGCTGCCGACCAGCGGCACGGCCCGCTTTTCCAGCCCATTGGGCGTGTACGATTTTCAAAAACGCAGCAGCATCATTGAAGTCAGCGAGCAGGGCGCGCAGGTGCTCGGCAAGATTGCGGCTGAATTGGCCTACGGCGAGGGTTTGCAGGCGCATGCACGCGCCGCCGAGATGCGCCTGCGATAGCAGCCAGGAAACCATCAGATGAACCCAAGCATTACTCCCGTTCGCCCCATTCGCATAGGCCAGATGGTGCCCAGCTCCAACACCACCATGGAGACTGAAATACCCGCCATGTTGCGCTTGCGCGAGCAGGTGGCGCCGGAGCGCTTTACCTTTCACTCCAGCCGTATGCGCATGCACAAGGTCACGCCGGAAGAGCTCAAGGCCATGAACAGCCAGACCCAGCGCTGTGCAGCCGAACTGGCAGATGCCCGGGTGGATGTGATCTCCACGGCCTGCCTGGTGGCCATCATGGCCCAAGGCCCAGGTTTTCACCGCGAAGTGGAGCGCGACATGGCGGCCGCCGTGGCCGAGGCGGGGGCAACATCCAAGGTCATGACGTCGGCGGGTGCGCTGATTCACGGCCTCAAAGTCATGGGTGCCAAAAAGATTTCATTGTTGGCACCCTACATGCTGCCGCTGACGCAGATGGTGGTCGATTACATCGAACACGAAGGCATTGAGGTGATTGACCGCATTTGCTTTGAAATTCCCGACAACCTGGAGGTGGGCCGGCGCGACCCGATGCAACTGTTAAACGATGTCAAACGCTTGAATGTCGCCAACGCAGATGTGGTGGTGCTGTCGGCCTGCGTGCAAATGCCCTCCTTGCCAGCACTGCAAGCGGCCCAAAACATGCTGGGCATACCTGTCACGTCGACGGCGGCCTGCACGGTCCGCAATATGCTCGATTTGCTCGGTCTTCCGGCTCGTTTTCAAGGGGCAGGCGCTGTGTTTGAGTGATGCTGCGAATGTGACATTCAGGGCAGCCATACGCTACTTTTAAAATTTGAGCGGCAAAAATATTACACTAACTTCGTGCTACACGAATTTAGTGTAATATCGGAATGATGAAGAACGTGACAATCACTGTCGAAGAGTCTGCTTTGGAATGGGCCCGCATTGAGGCGGCCAAGCGCAATTCCAGTGTGTCGCGACTGGTCGGGGAAATTCTGGCCGAGAAGATGCGCCAGGAAGACGCTTACGCGCAAGCGATGCGCAAGGCCACCAAGTTTGAATCTTGGGGCAAAAGCGATGGCAACTTTTTGACGCGCGACGAGATGTATGAGCGCGCTGGTTTTCGTTGACACCAACGTGCATCTGTATGCCAAAGATGCGCGAGACACCGACAAACAGATCCGCGCCAACGAGTGGCTGACCTGGTGCTGGACGCAACGCACAGGGCGCATCAGTAGCCAAGTGCTCAACGAGTTCTATAACAACGCTATCACCCAATTCCGAACGGTGGTCACGGTTGAAAAAGCACGCGAACAAGTTCGCATGCTTCGCCTGTGGCAACCGCCACACCTGGACACTCACACCGTTGACGGTGCGTGGCTGATGCAAGACAGATACCAGCTCAGCTACTGGGATGCGCTCATCATGTCGTCTGCCCAGCAGCAAGGTTGCGGCTACTTGCTGAGCGAGCATCTGCAGCATCTTCAACAATACGACACCGTGCAGGTGATCAACCCGTTTCTCATGACGCCTGCTGAATTTGAGACTTTGAAATGAAGATAGAAACACTTATCCCAAGCGCCACCTCCCGCATCCGCCAAGACATTCAGTCCATGCACGCCTACGCCGTGCAAGACTCGGCTGGCCTGGTCAAACTCGACGCGATGGAGAATCCGCACCGTTTGCCACCTGAGTTGCAGGCGCTTTTGGGGCAACGGCTGGGCGCGCTCGCGCTGAACCGCTACCCGGATGGGCGGGTCAATGATCTGCGTCATGCGCTGGCTGACTACGCACAGATGCCAGAAGGCTTTGACATCATGCTGGGCAATGGGTCGGACGAGTTGATTTCTCTTCTGGCGCTGGCGTGTGATGTGCCGGGAGCCAGCATCTTGTCCCCACTCCCCGGGTTTGTGATGTACGCCATGAGCGCGCAACTACAGGGTCTGAAGTTCATTGGCGTGCCTTTGACGGCCGACTTTGAGCTCGATGAAGCTGCCATGCTGGCCGCCATTGCTGAACACCAACCGGCCATCACGTACCTGGCCTACCCCAACAACCCCACTGCCAATTTGTGGGACGACGTGGCGATTGAAAACATCATTGACGCAGTGGGTAAGCAGGGCGGTTTGGTGGTGATGGACGAGGCTTACCAGCCGTTTGCCAGTAAAAGCTATATCAATCGCATCGCCCAGCACAGCCACGTGCTGCTGATGCGCACCCTGAGCAAGTTCGGCCTGGCGGGGGTCAGGCTGGGCTACATGATGGGCCCGAAAGCCCTGATGGCCGAGATCGACAAAGTCCGGCCACCGTACAACATCAGCGTGCTCAATTGCGAATGCGCGCTGTTCGCGCTTGAAAATCAGGCTGTTTTTAAAGCGCAAGCCATTGATTTAATTAAGCAGAGAGCTATGCTTTTAGGTGCGCTTGGCAAGCTGCCAGGCGTCAAGTGCTGGAACAGCGACGCCAATATGACTCTGGTGCGGGTGCCCGACGCTGCCCAAACCTTTGAGGGCATGAAGGCCCAGGGCGTGCTGGTGAAAAACGTTTCTAAAATGCACCCCTTGCTCGCCAATTGTTTGCGCCTGACGGTTGGCACGGCGGATGAAAATCTGCTGATGCTGGCGGCGCTTGAAAAATCTTTATGACCACAACACTCTTTCCCCGCCTTGCCGAAGTTTCTCGCAACACCGCCGAGACCCAAATCACTGTCAAGCTCAACCTTGACGGCACGGGCCAGGCCCATTTGTCGACCGGCATCGGTTTTTTTGACCACATGCTCGACCAGATTGCCCGCCATGGCTTGATAGACCTTGACATTCGGTGCGTCGGCGACCTGCATATTGACGGCCACCACACGGTCGAAGACGTGGGCATCACCCTCGGCCAGGCGGTGGCCAAAGCCGTGGGTGACAAAAAAGGCTTGCGCCGCTACGGCCACGCCTATGTGCCACTGGACGAAGCGCTCAGCCGCGTGGTGGTTGATTTTTCAGGCCGCCCCGGGCTGGAGATGCACGTGCCGTTCAAAAGCGGCATGATTGGCACCTTTGACAGTCAACTGGCTTACGAATTTTTTCAGGGCTTTGTTAACCACGCTTTTGTCACCCTGCACATCGACAACTTGCGCGGTGACAATTCGCACCACCAGGCTGAAACGGTGTTCAAAGCCTTTGCCCGAGCACTGCGCATGGCGCTGGAGATCGACCCCCGCGCTGCCAACGTCATTCCGTCAACCAAAGGCTCGCTTTGATCGATGTGAGTCAAAAAGCGGCCGAAAAAGGCTGAAACGACGCAAAATCCTGTTTTTAGGTGCCTTTTATAGCTCTAGCCATCTAGATTCTTGACTGATTAGCTCCTGATTTAATGGCATTCAAGTATTTTCAATGACATCCTCCAAAACTGTTGCGGTCGTCGACTACGGCATGGGCAATCTGCGCTCTGTATCACAGGCGGTGCAGCATGTGGCCAAGGGCAGCGGTTTCGGCGTCGTCGTTACCTCAAGGCCCGAGGACGTGATGCTCGCCGACCGCATCGTGTTGCCGGGGCAGGGTGCCATTGCCGACTGCATGCACGAGCTGGCGGCGTCGGGCTTACTTGAATCGGTGCTGCACGCAGCTGCCAACAAACCGCTGTTTGGTGTCTGCGTGGGCATGCAAATGCTCCTCACGCACAGCGCCGAGGGCCGCCCCGGCGATGCTGGCGTGGGCACGCGGGGGCTGGGTTTGATACCCGGTGAGGTGCTCAAGTTTGAGCTGGCCGGGCAGTTGCAAGACGATGGCAGCCGCTACAAAGTGCCGCAAATGGGCTGGAACGAGGTCGCGCAGTCAGTGCCTACTCACCCGATCTGGCAAGGTGTGCCAGACAACTCGTATTTCTATTTCGTCCACAGTTTTTATGCCCGTCCGTCTGATGCGCGCCACACTGCGGGCTCGGCGAGCTATGGCGAGCGCTTCTGCGCGGCGATTGCGCGCGATAATATTTTTGCAACCCAGTTTCACCCGGAAAAAAGCGCCGATCATGGCCTGGCCCTGTACCGCAACTTCCTGAACTGGAATCCTTAAACGTTTTTAGCTTTCTGCCGCAGCCGCCACATGCTACTTATTCCTGCGATTGACCTGAAAGACGGTCACTGCGTACGCCTCAAACAAGGCGACATGGATCAATCGACCGTTTTCAGCGAAGACCCGGCGGCCATGGCCCGCAACTGGGTCAACAAAGGTGCGCGCCGGCTGCACCTGGTCGACCTCAACGGCGCGTTCGCTGGCATTCCTAAAAACGACCTAGCGATCAAAAAAATACTGGCTGAAGTGGGCCTGGAAATTGACGTGCAACTGGGCGGCGGAATACGCGACCTGGATACGATCGAGCGCTATCTGGATGCAGGTTTGCGCTACGTCATCATCGGCACCGCAGCGGTGAAGAACCCCGGCTTTCTGCAAGACGCCTGCACCGCATTTGGTGGCCATATCATCGTGGGCCTGGACGCCAAAGACGGCAAAGTGGCCACGGATGGCTGGAGCAAGATCACCAGCCACAACGTGATTGATCTGGCCAAAAAGTTTCAAGACTTTGGCGTTGAATCCGTGATCTACACCGACATTGGCCGCGACGGCATGCTCAGCGGCATCAATATGGACGCCACCGTCAAGCTGGCCCAAGCCCTGACGATTCCTGTGATTGCATCGGGCGGCTTGTCAAACATGGCGGACATTGAGGCGCTGTGCGCGGTAGAAGACCAAGGCGTTGAAGGCGTGATTTGTGGCCGCTCGATTTACAGCGGTGACCTCGATTTTGAAGCAGCACAGGCGCGAGCTGACGAGCTGAACGGATGATCGCGCAAAGCGCGGCATCAAGTTCAAGCAGGGGCCGCGGGACTGGCTTTGCCAGACCGCAGGCGCAGCGGCCCCCTCGGGGGGCAGGAAGCCACACGAAGTGGGCGACAGTGGGGGCTTACGCCAATGTTGGCTAAAAGAATCATTCCTTGTCTGGATGTCACCGGTGGCCGTGTCGTCAAGGGCGTCAACTTCACCCAACTGCGCGATGCGGGTGACCCGGTAGAAATTGCCGCGCGCTACAACGACCAGGGTGCAGACGAACTGACGTTTCTGGACATCACCGCCACCAGCGATGGTCGAGATCTGATTTTGGACATCATTGAAGCCGTGGCCAGCCAGGTGTTTATTCCGCTCACGGTTGGCGGCGGTGTGCGCACTGTCGATGACGTGCGGCGGCTGCTCAATGCAGGGGCTGATAAAACCAGTTTTAACTCGGCTGCGATTGCCAATCCGCAAGTCATTGAAGACGCCTCAGCCCGATATGGCGCGCAGTGCATTGTGGTGGCGATTGACGCCAAACGTCGCAGCGACGAAGAAGCCCAAACACGTGGTCCGGGCTGGGACGTCTACAGCCACGGCGGGCGTAAAAATACCGGGCTTGATGCCGTGGCTTGGGCCACTGACATGGCCCGGCGCGGCGCGGGTGAAATTTTGCTCACCAGCATGGACAAAGACGGTACCAAATCAGGTTTTGATTTGGCGTTGACCCGCGCGGTGAGCGACGCTGTCAACGTGCCGGTGATTGCATCAGGCGGCGTGGGCAACCTGGTGCACTTGGCCGATGGCATCCAAACCGGCGGCGCCGATGCGGTGCTGGCCGCCAGCATATTTCACTATGGTGAATACACAGTGCTTGAGGCCAAACAGTTCATGGCTGGGCGCGGCATACCCGTCAGACTGTAGTTTTCATATCCCTGGCAGCCGGGGTGTGGGTCCAGCTCCGGCGAGCGGCGGCCTGCAAGGGGCCGAAAGCTAGGCGCAGCGAGCGCACTTGGGCGCGATAATACTGCTATGAACTGGCTAGAAACAATCAAATGGGACGACAAAGGCTTGGTCCCTGTCATTGCGCAAGAAGCGTCTAGCGGCGACGTGTTGATGTTTGCCTGGATGAACCGCGAAGCCCTGCAAAAAACCGCTGAACTCGGCCGTGCCGTGTACTTCAGCCGGTCGCGCAACAAGTTGTGGTTCAAGGGTGAAGAGTCTGGTCACGTACAAACTGTGCATGAAATGCGCATCGATTGCGACAGCGATGTGGTCCTGCTGAAGGTCACGCAGCTGGGCCACGAGCCAGGCATTGCCTGCCACACCGGTCGCCACAGCTGTTTTTACAGTCTTTACTCTGGCGGCAAGTGGGTCGCTAAAGATCCGGTCTTGAAAGACCCGCAAAGCATCTATAAATAAGAGCTGAACATGAGCACCAACGACTCCCTTGCCCGCCTAGCGCAGATCATAGAAAGCCGCAAGCTTGCCAACGGCGGCAACCCGGACACCAGTTACGTCGCGCGACTGCTGCACAAGGGCCCGAACACGTTTCTAAAAAAAATTGGCGAAGAAGCCACCGAAGCCGTGATGGCCGCCAAGGACATGGACTTCGGCGGTTTGACGCTTGATTTGAAAAGTAGCTTTGTCGGCGAAGTCGCTGATTTGTGGTTTCACTCCATGATTGCACTGGCGCACTATGGTTTGAGCCCGCTTGACGTGATTGCTGAGCTGGAGCGCCGCGAGGGCACCAGCGGAATTGAAGAAAAAGCCCTGCGCAAAGCTGAAAATCGTGATCTTGAAGAGCACCAAGCAGCCAAGGATGAGAGAAAGACCGCATGACCAATGACATCACCACCATCGAACCCGACGAAGGCCTGAAAACCTGGGGTTGGCTTAGTTATTTGTTGCATCTGGTGGTCGCCGTAGCGGCCGTGCTACCGGGCGCGCAGGCATCCATCACGCTGCTCGTCATTGCGCTGGTGATTGATATGGTCAAGCGCGGCGATGCGGCCAACACCTGGCAAGCTTCGCACTTCAGTTGGCGCATCCGCACGGTGTTGTGGGCCGGTTTGATGTACCTGGTCACGGCGCCGTTGTGGTTCTTCCTGCTGGTGCCAGGCTGGACCGCTTGGACACTGATTTCAATCTGGTTTTTGTACCGTATCGTGCTGGGCATGGTGCGCATGAACGCCAACAGGGCTGTTGTGTGATGCACGCCGCCGAGAACTGCATTTTTTGCAAAATTGCCGCTGGCACCATCCCCAGCCGCAAGGTGTACGAAGACGACGAGATTTTCGTTTTTCATGACATTCACCCTTGGGCGCCGGTTCATTTTCTGATGATTCCCAAGCTGCATATTCCGTCCATGGCGCAGGCGGGGCCCGAGCACAGCGCGCTGCTGGGGCGCATGATGGTGCTGGCCCCCCAACTTGCGCTCGCCAATGGTTGCAGGCCCTACCCGGAAGGCGGGTTTCGCATCGTCACAAACACAGGAGCCGAAGGTGGTCAGGAAGTCCATCACCTGCACCTCCATGTCATGGGTGGACCAAGACCTTGGCTCAAGGGCTGAATTGCATAGCCTTTAGAATCAGGCATTTCCGGTTAAGTCTTATTTAGAGCATTAGGAGCAAATCATGGGTGGATTTTCTATTTGGCACTGGCTGATCGTGCTGCTGATTGTCGTTATGGTGTTTGGCACCAAAAAGCTGCGCAATATGGGCGGCGACCTGGGCGGTGCCGTCAAGGGTTTTAAAGATGGCATGAAAGATGGCGGCGCTGCGCCGGCTGACGACAAAACGGCGGCTGTGACCAATTCGCAAGCCGCTGACAAGCCAGTCGACAAAACCACCATTGATGTCGAAGCCAAGAAATTGTGAGCTCCCACGCTCGTCGCTTCGCGTACGATGCTGCCCCCAAAGGGGCATGCCTTGCTCGGGGCGGCCCTGCGCTGCGGCCCTCCTCGTCAATTAACCAGACATGATTGATTTAGGCGTCTCCAAAATCGCATTGATCGGCGCAGTTGCGTTGATCGTGATTGGTCCCGAAAAGCTGCCGCGCTTGGCGCGCACAATTGGTACCATGCTAGGGAAGGCGCAGCGCTATGTTGCTGATGTCAAGCAGGAGGTCAGCCGGTCGATGGAACTGGACGAACTGAAAAAGATGAAGGAAAGCGTCGAGGGCGCAGCCCGCGACGTTGAAAACTCTATCCAGACCAATGCCAGCGACTTCGAAAAGTCATGGACCGAAGCCACCAGCGACTCCAGCGCTAGTTTGCCGGGCATGGAAATCTTCCCCGAATACAAACACCCCAAAAAGAAGTGGCGACTGAAAACCGGCGCCACGCCGCAGTGGTACAAAGCTCGCTCAGGCATGCGCACCCGCACGCAGTCCGGAGCGGCGCGCGTGGCACGTTTCAGGCCCAAAAAATCCGCATAAATCTTGTCGCGCTGGCGTGTGTCAGCCTGCAGTGACCTAAGTCCATTCATGTCAGACCCCAACCCAGACAAGACGAATAAACCTGACGAACTGGCAGGCACAGAGCA
>CAMARI010000001.1 GCA_945860515.1 Polaromonas sp. YR568 | reverse complement strand
CGTTCAGGCTTGCTGGACAGCGCCGGATACTTAAAGCTGCTGAACAAAACCATCAACCAAGTGATGCAAACGCCGGGCACCCAGGTGCAGTCGGTGGCCCAAGCCAGCTTTGACGCCTGGGTGAAGTACTACAGGCAAGACGAAAACACAGCCAACGCCACAGTCAGCTACTACACCAAGGGCGCACTGGTGGCGCTGTGTTTTGACTTGACACTGCGCCGTGAAGGCCACACATCGCTCGATGCGGTGATGCGTGCGCTGTGGCTGCGCTGCAAGGCTGGGGCGCAGGGCGAAGGCGGGCCCATGACTGAAGCCGACTTTGCCGCCGTGCTGCAAAGCCTGGGCAAGCGGCCGTTTGATGCCGAGTTAAAAGCCTGGGTGCATGGCAAAGGCGAGCTGCCGGTGCGGGAGCTTTTGACGCAGCACGGCGTGACCGTGCATGACGACCCGGCCCAATTGGCGCAGCGCCTGGGGCTGCGCGTCACGGACACGCATGGCGTGGTGATTAAAACCGTTTTGTCGGGCGGCGCGGCTGAAAAGGCGGGGTTTTCATCCGGCGACGAGTGGCTTGGCGTTGAAACAATCAAGCCGCCTAGCGGCTGGAGAATGCAGCGCCTGGACGACTTGTTGCTGTATGCCGGGACCGCAAAAAAAGTAATAGCACTGGTGTCACGCGACAAACGCATCCTGCGGCTTGAGTTGTCGATACCGCCGCCTGCCACCACCTGGCGTCTGGGCATCAAGGATGCCGCTAAAGTAGAGGCTTGGCTAGTTCAATCAGCAACGAAATAAAGAAAGAATTCTATGATTTACGAGACCATCATCACCTCCGTCCAGGGCCCGGAGGGCCGCCAGGTTGGCGTTGTCACATTGAACCGGCCCAAGCAGCTCAACGCCCTGAACGACCAGCTGATGGACGAGCTGGCCGCCGCCCTGAAGGGCTTTGAGGCCGACGACAACATTGGCTGCATGATCATCACGGGCAGTGAAAAAGCCTTTGCGGCGGGCGCTGATATCGGTGCCATGGCCCAGTACAGCTTTGCCGATGCGTACGGCAAAGACTTCATCACCCGGAATTGGGAACAAGTGCGCGCCATTCGCAAGCCAGTGATTGCCGCTGTGAGTGGCTTTGCGCTCGGTGGTGGCTGCGAGCTGGCCATGATGTGCGACTTCATCATTGCTGCCGACAACGCAAAATTTGGTCAGCCGGAAATCAAGCTTGGCATCATCCCCGGCGCAGGCGGCACCCAGCGCCTGCCCCGCGCCGTCGGCAAGGCCAAGGCGATGGACCTGGCGCTGACGGGCCGCATGATGGACGCTCTGGAAGCCGAGCGCTCCGGCTTGGTCAGCCGTGTGGTTCCGCTGGACAAATTGATGGATGAAGCACTGGGCGCCGCATTGATGATTTGCGGACACGGCAACATCGCGCTGATGGCCGCCAAAGAGTCGGTCAACCGCGCATTTGACAGCGGCTTGCAAGATGGCGTGATGTTTGAACGCCGCCTGTTTCACGCCATGTTTGCGACCGAAGATCAAAAAGAGGGCATGGATGCGTTTGTGAACAAAAGAAAAGCCGTTTTTAAACACAAGTGATTCTGTTGGCTATAATTCGCGGCTCGGTGATATAGCTCAGTTGGTTAGAGCGCAGCATTCATAATGCTGATGTCGGTGGTTCAAATCCACCTATCACCACCAAATTTATAGGTTTTGCATCAGCAAAACCTGCCTCAAACTCTCAGCCTCTGGACAAACACCATGAACCGCTGGATCGTGACACTTACCGTTCCCCTGGCCGTACTGCTCATCAGCACCGCCAGCGCGCAGACTGAAGATGTCAAACCCAACACCCGTCAGTTCCCGAAAGACGCCAAACGCGGCGAACTGGTGATGTTGACGGCTCCTGAGATCACTCTGGACAGCAAGCCCGACCGACTATCGCCTGCTGTGCGCATCCGCGACATCCACAACAATCTGGTGCTGTCTGGCACCTTAACCAACCAAAAACTCGTCGTCAATTACCTGCGCGACAACATCGGGCTGGTACACAACGTCTGGGTGTTGAACAACGAAGAAATCAAACAGAAGATGCCGGGGCAGCCTGAAGGCGTGTTGAGCAATATCCGCACCATGTTTGAGACACCGGTTGTCAAAGACGACGGTAAAACACCCTTTAACCAGTTGCCCAAATACAAGCAGTAAAACAGGTTTCTCGCCAGTTTTCAGCTGTTTTCGGTTATTCATCGGCCTGCAGCCCAACAAATTCCTGGGTCATTAGCTCCTGTGTTCATAGCATATCAACTTCTACATCATGTCTAAAAAAGTCTTCATCAAAACCTTCGGCTGCCAGATGAACGAGTACGACTCGGACAAGATGTCTGACGTGCTGCATGCGGCTGAAGGCTACGAGCCGACGCAGGACATGGAACAAGCGGACCTGATTTTGTTCAACACCTGCTCGGTACGCGAAAAGGCGCAGGAAAAAGTCTTCAGCGACCTGGGGCGCGTCAAACACCTGAAGGAAAAAGGCGTGTTGATTGGTGTCGGCGGCTGCGTGGCAAGCCAGGAAGGCGCCGCCATCATTGCTAGGGCCCCCTATGTCGACGTGGTGTTTGGCCCGCAAACCCTGCACCGCCTGCCTGACCTGCTGGCCAAGCGCGCCAGGCTGGGCAAGCCGCAGGTCGACATCAGCTTCCCGGAAATCGAAAAGTTTGACCACCTGCCGCCCGCCCGGGTTGAGGGCGCAAGCGCGTTCGTCAGCATCATGGAAGGCTGTTCAAAATATTGCAGCTACTGCGTGGTGCCCTACACGCGCGGTGAAGAAGTCAGCCGCCCGTTTGAAGACGTGCTGGTTGAAGTCGCCGGGCTGGCCGATCAGGGTGTCAAAGAGATCACGCTGCTGGGTCAAAACGTGAACGCTTACAGAGGAAGGATGGGAGGCAACACGGGCGTTGCGAGCGCGTCAAACGACATCGCCGACTTCGCCACCCTGCTCGACTACGTGCACGACATCCCCGGCATTGAGCGCATCCGCTACGTCACCAGCCACCCAAACGAGTTCACGCAGAGTTTGATTGATGCCTACGCCAGACTGCCCAAGCTGGTCAACCACCTGCACCTGCCGGTGCAACATGGCTCAGACAAAATCTTGATGGCCATGAAGCGCGGCTACACCGCGATGGAATACAAAAGCACCGTCCGCAAACTGCGCGCCATCAGGCCTGACCTGGCCATGAGCAGCGACTTCATCGTCGGCTTTCCCGGTGAGACCGATGAAGACTTCGACAAGATGATGCGCCTGATTGACGACGTGGGTTATGACACCTCCTTCAGCTTCATCTACAGCCCCCGCCCAGGCACGCCAGCGGCCAACATCAAGGACGACACACCGCACAGCGTCAAACTCAAACGCCTGCAACACTTGCAAGCCACGATAGACAAAAGCGTGGAGGCCATCAGCGCCAGCCGGCTGGGCACCGTGCAGCGCGTATTGGTTGAAGGCCCGGCGCGCAAAACACCCAACGCCTTGTTTGGCCGCACTGAATGCAATCGGCCTGTGGTTTTCAGCGGGCCAGACCGATTGATTGGGCAACTGGTGGATATCAGGATTACCGAAGCGCCGATGCGGTCACTGAGGGGCGAGGTGGTAACTGTTGATGAGGGTTTGGGAGCTTAATGCTGCATTTTTAGGAGCATTAAACGCATATATTATTTGGCCTAGAGCCCAAAATAGGCCCTAAAAAGCCTAAAACAGGCCTTTTCCCTCAAAACTTCGGCATCCCCTTCATCCCACCCATCTTCTTCATCATCTTCATCATCCCGCTGCCCTTCATCTTCTTCATCATCCCCTGCATTTGCTCAAACTCATTGAGCAAACGGTTCACTTCCTGAACCTGCACGCCTGAACCCATCGCAATCCGTTTTTTGCGCGTCGCCTTGATGAGTTCGGGTTTGCGGCGCTCCAGCGGGGTCATGCTTTGGATGATGCCTTCCTTGCGTTTGATGTCTTTTTCGGCTTTGCCCATGTCGACCTGGCCTGCCTTGGCGGCCATTTGCGCGGGCAGTTTGTCCATCAGACTGGCCAGGCCGCCCATGTTTTTCATTTGCTGGAGTTGGCTTAAAAAATCTTCCAGGTCAAAACCGCTGCCAGACTTGAGCTTGGCAGCCAGCTTTTGGGCGGCGGCGACGTCCACGCCTGCGGTGACCTGCTCGACCAGCGCCACGATATCGCCCATGCCCAAAATACGTCCGGCGTGGCGTTCAGCGTCAAACACTTCGAGGCCGTCGAGCTTTTCGCTGGTACCAGCAAACTTGATCGGCGCACCGGTGACTTGCCGCACGCTCAGGGCCGCGCCACCGCGTGAGTCACCGTCGAGCTTGGTCAAAATGATGCCGGTCAGCGGCAGTGCATCCTTGAAGGCTTTGGCGGTGTTTACCGCATCCTGACCCTGCATGGCGTCGACGACAAACAGCGTTTCGACCGGATTCAATACCGCGTGCAATTCCTTGATCTCGGCCATCAGCGCTTCGTCAATCGCCAGTCGGCCTGCCGTGTCGACCAGCAGCACGTCAAAGAAATGGCGCTTGGCGTAGTCAATCGCGGCGCGCGCAATGTCTACCGGTTTTTGGTCTGGCGTGCTCGGGAACCACTCGGCTCCGGCCTGCGCCGTCACCGTTTTGAGCTGCTCAATCGCGGCTGGGCGGTAGACGTCGCCAGAGACCGTGAGCACCTTTTTCTTGCGCTTTTCAATCAGGTGTTTGGCCAATTTGGCAGTGGTGGTGGTTTTGCCCGCGCCTTGCAGGCCCGCCATCAAAATCACGGCCGGTGGCTGCGCGGCCAGGTTGATGTCGCTGACGCCCTCGCCCATCGTGGCCGCCAGCTCCTTGCTGACAATGCTGACCAATACCTGGCCGGGCTGCAGGGAGCCCATGACCTCGGTACCCAGCGCTTTATCTTTGACGCGGGCAATAAAGTCGCGCACCACTGGCAGCGCCACGTCAGCCTCCAGCAGGGCCATGCGTACTTCGCGCAGCATGTCTTGCACATTGGTCTCGGTGATACGGGCCTGGCCACGCATTTCCTTGACGAGGCGGGAGAGTTTGTCGGTAAGGGCTGAGGCCATGGGTAGGGCTCCTGTGCGGTGGAGCAGTTAGGAAAGTGAATAAACGGGTAGTTGGGCGGACGGGCGAGAAATAGGCTGCAAGAAGCTGGCAAGGCCAGCAGCACAAAGGCTAAACTGTCGACATGATTTTAGCGATGAGTCAATGGTGGGAGTATGTGCTGGCGAGCGGCGCCTTTTTGGCCTACCTGCTGGCATCTGTCGCCAACAAGAAAATGGCATCGGACATGCTGCGGCTGGTGCTGTTTGCCGGCTGGGTGTTGCACGGTCTGATGCTGGCCGAGGGCCTGCTGGGTGAGCCGCCCCGCTTTGGCTTTGCGCCTGCCCTGTCGACCATGGTATGGCTGGTGCTGGCCGTGTATGCCATTGAAAGTCGGTTGTTGCCACAACTGCAGGCGCAGTGGCCGCTGGCTGGGGCCGGGGCGGTTACGGTGGCGCTGGCTGTCGTTTTTCCGGGCTCCAGTTATTCGCACGCAGCGTCCATCTGGCTGCCCTTGCATTGGGCGCTGGGTATTGCGTCGTATGGCCTGTTTGCGGTGGCGGTTGCCCATGGCTGGCTGATGCAGCGCACAGAGCAGGCCATGCGCCTGGCATCGGCCAGCTCTGCGGGCGTACCCCTGATGACCCTCGAGCGCCTGACATTTCGGTTTGTTGAAGCAGGTTTCGTATTGCTATCGGCCACCTTGCTGGTGGGTTGGCTGTTTGCAGAGCAGCTGTACGGCCCAGGTCTGGCCTGGAACTGGAACCACAAAACCATTTTTTCTGTGCTGGCATGGGTGACGTTTGCCGGCTTGCTGGCAGGCCGGGCACGCTTGGGCTGGCGTGGCCTGCGCGCTGTACGGGTGCTGTACTTGGGCAGTGGCTTGCTGCTGCTGGGCTATGCCGGTTCACGCTTTGTACTCGAAGTCATTTTGAAGAGAGCATGACCCATCCATGAAGTACGCCCTGATTTTTGGCCTGGTGCTGGGTGTCATCTGGCTCTGGCGCAGCAGCCGGAAAAAGATGGCCAACCCACCGGCCACCCGCGCGCAGGTTGCCAAAAGCACAGAAGTGGTGGCCTGTGCAGTCTGCAGCGTTCACCTGCCGCGTACAGAGGCAGTGGCAGGCAAGCACGGCCTGTACTGCTCCGCTGCGCACAGGCAGCAGGAAGACCATTAAAGCGCGCGGATTCGGTTGATGCAGACCGCAAAGTCTTTCAGTGACCCGCCGGATTTGTGGCTGGGCGATCTTGACAATCTCCCCAGCATCTCGGGCGTAGAACCCCGACAAAACGCATTTGGCCGGTTGTGGCGCGCCTTCATGACGGTGCGCATCACGATTGCCAGCGTCCTGGTGATATTACAAGCCTTTATTTATGCGTTGGGCAACGTCAACAATGGCTGGTGCATTGGGGTGTGTGCTGTTTATCTGTGTGCCACGATAGTGACGCGCCTGCTGGCACGACCCAAGCCACCCGGCAGCACCTTTGATACGCAGTGGGTGCTCACGGTGGGCGTTGATGTCGCCACGTTCACTGCCCTTAATCTTTTGCAGTCCAGCGGCATCAACTACACGCCGCTGTTTGCGTTGCCGGTGTTGCTGGCATCCATTCTTGGCCCCATCTCGCTGGCACTTGGCACGGCAGCCAGCGTCACGTTGCTGCTGTTGGCAGAGGCGTGGTGGGCATCGCTGCTGCATCTGCCAGGCGACGCAGCCGCCAGATTTTTGCAATCAGGTTTGAGCGGTTCGGGCTTTTTTGCAGTGGCATTGCTGGCTAACCAGTTGGCCTTGCGTCTGGCCCGGGAGGTGCAGTTGGCAAAAACCAGCCGGCAAGTGGCGCGCGTGCAAACCCAGGTCAACGCACTGGTGATTGAAAACTTGACAGACGGCGTGCTGGTGATTGATGCCTTCGGCATCGTGCGATCTACCAACCCGGCAGCGCAGCGCTTGCTGGCAACAGGTTCCAAGACGCGGCGGGCACCTTTTGTTCTGGCAACTCAGGCAGCATGGCAGCCGTTGGTTGAAATCACCCGTCAGACATTTGTGAAACAGGTGCCACAGCAGGCAAATATCGGCCTGAACGATGCTGGACAAAATACGCATCACCTTCGCGTGCGAACGCGCCTTGCAGCAACACATGGGCGTGCCGAGGACGCCCTGTGCGTGGTGTTTCTTGAAGACCTGCGCGAAATCGAGGCGCGCGTGCGGGTTGAAAAAATGGCCGCGATGGGCCGCATGTCGGCAGCTGTGGCGCATGAAATCAGAAACCCGCTGGCCGCCATTTCGCAGGCCAACGCATTGCTTGAGGAAGACCTGCAGGACCCAGCACACAGGCAACTGACGGCCATGGTCCGCCAGAACGCCAAGCGCCTGGCAAAAATCGTAGACGACGTGTTGAACATTTCGCGCGTGCAGGTACCCTGCCAGAAACAGCACGGAACCTTGCTGATGCTGGATGCGGTGGTCGCCCGCATTGCAGAAGACTGGACGCTGCAAACCGAAGCGGGCAACCGTACCCATCTATTGCTGCAGGCGCCGCACGCCTGTGTTGTATTTGACCCAGAGCATTTGCGCCGTGTGATGATTAACCTGCTGGACAACGCCTTGCGCTATGCCAGCCCAACAGGTTATGCGATAGAAATTGCGACGCAAACGCTGGTCAATGGCCAGAGCCGACTGTCGATCTGGAGCGATGGACTCCCCCTCGAAAAAACAGTTCAGACGCATTTGTTTGAGCCATTTTTCACGTCCGAAAGTCGCTCCAGCGGCTTGGGCCTGTACATTTGCAGGGAACTGTGCGAGCGATACGACGCGCTGATTGGCTACCAGCGAACATCACGGCACCAAAAAGACGGCAATGAGTTTTTTGTAGTCTTCAACTTGACCGGACCCAGCAGCACGCCAGCGCACCCTGCCCTTGATGATCTGTTTGCCTGACAACACAACCAGCCATGCCTGCAAACGACCACCCGACTAACGGCGCTTCACGGCCACCAGCCGCTCACATTTTGGTGGTTGACGATGAGCCTGACCTGCGCACCCTGTATGAGCTGACACTGCTGCGCGAGGGCTACCGGGTTGAAGCCGCAGCTGACCTGGCCCAGGCACGCCAGTTTCTGCAAGACAACGCCTTTGATGCCGTCATCACGGACATGCGGCTGCCTGATGGCCTCGGACTGGAGTTGCTGCGCGACATGGTGGACCAGCAGCGCGCTGAACGCTGCGTGGTCATCACGGCTCATGGGTCCGCTGAAAACGCCGTTGAAGCTCTGAAAGCAGGCGCATTTGATTACCTGACCAAACCGGTAGACCTGAAACAGTTTCGCAGCGTGGTGGCGTCTGCCATTCAAAGCGCCCAGGCCTTGCCATCAGCCCCGGCGCTGGATACCGCACCCACAAGCGCCAAGTCGGCAGCTAACGGGCCAGCAACAGCCAGGCGCGCGCAAGCCACCCTCAAGCGCAAGCAGTCATCAGTGCCATCGGCACTTGAAAAGCTGGTGGGGCACTCTGCCAGCATGCAAGCCGTCAAAGCCCGCATTGCCAAAGTGGCAGGCAGCATGGCACCCGTGCTGATTCAGGGCGAGTCAGGCACAGGCAAAGAACTGGTGGCTAGAGCGGTACACGATTGCAGTCACCGCGCCAGCGGCCCGTTTGTCGCGGTCAATTGCGGAGCTATTCCTGAAAATTTGCTAGAGGCTGAATTTTTTGGCGCCCGAAAAGGGGCCTACACCGGCTCTGCGCAAGACCGCGTCGGTTATTTCCAGGCGGCGCAGGAAGGTACGCTGTTTCTTGATGAGATTGGCGACTTGCCTTTCATCATGCAGTCCAAGCTACTGCGGGCGATTCAGGAACGTGTTGTCAGGCCGCTGGGCTCGTCGCAGGAAGACATGGTGGATGTGCGCGTACTGAGCGCTTCTCACAAGGAGCTCGGCGAAGAAGTAGCAGCCAAGCGATTTCGCCAGGACCTGTACTATCGGCTCAATGTGATCGTGATCAATATCCCTCCGCTGCGCGAGCGACTGGAAGACCTGCCTGAGCTGTGCGAGTCGCTTCTGGCCAGAATCTGCAAGGAATCCGGTATGAATATGCCACCCCTGACGACTTCTGTCCTTGGGCAACTTCGGGCACATCCTTTTAACGGTAACGTACGCGAACTTGAAAACATATTGCACCGTGCTGTGGCACTCAGTGACGCAGGTGAACTGCTTCTGGATGCGCCGGCCCAGCCCCTTGCCGATGCACAGCTTTACACACCGGACGCGCACAGGCGGCAGCAGGACAGCCTGCCTGACAACCTGCAAGACTATCTGGACACACAGGAACGCGACATTTTGTCCCGTGTGCTTCAGGACACCCGCTACAACCGCACGGCAGCAGCCAGCAAACTGGGCATGAGCCTGCGCCAGATCCGTTACCGCATCGCCCGCCTGAACATCCCCATGCCCGATGTCGATGCGCAGGAGACGGACAGTGACAACGCCGATGATCTTGCCTGAAGTCGCTCCCGCCGCAGCGCTCTGGCAAAGAGGCTGGTACCGCTATGCAAGGCATCTTGAATCGCCAAACTTCGGGCCGCGTCCCCATCAGGCGCTGGTTGACTTGATTGTTCTTCACTCCATCAGTTTGCCACCGGGCGACTATGGCAATGGCAATGTCCAGCGACTGTTCACCAACCAGCTCGACTGGGACGCGCATCCTTACTTTCAGGGCATACGCGGCTTGGAGGTGTCAGCGCACTTTTTTATCAGCCGCACGGGTCAGCTGTGGCAGTTTGTGAGCTGCGACGATAGAGCCTGGCATGCCGGGCAGTCGAGCTATCGGGGCCGCAGTAACTGCAATGACGATTCGGTGGGTATTGAGCTGGAAGGACTGGAAGGAAACATCTTTGAAGAGCCTCAGTACGAAACCCTGCGCGTGCTATGCACTGCACTGATGCGGCAGTATCCGATTGCACATATCGCCGGACACGAGCATATTGCGCCAGGACGTAAGGAAGATCCAGGGCCCGGTTTTGACTGGCTTGTGCTGCAACGTAACATGGCGTTGCCGCAGGCCGTGATGCCCCAACCAAAACCAAATCCAAGCTAGCCAAGCCCTGGCTCCGCAAAACGCCGGGCTTGCCGCATGGATACGTGCGTTCGATCAGACTTCGCCCATGTCGCAAGGATTGCCGGTTGACATTGCCACCGCTAGCCGCCAGCAGCAAAAGCAAGTCCGATAAGCCTCAAATAAGTAACCATCCGTTTCAATGAGAATTCAGGTCAAAACACTACATGTAGTGCTTGAATTCCTTCCAGACCCTAGGTATAGTGTCCCAACGATTTTGTCTTTCATAAACCAATGAGGTTTTTCAGTCACCAGAAGTCAACCTGCAGTAGCAATGATTTTTGTTTTGCAGCGGCACCACAAGGGCAGCAATGGCCACAAGCCAAGCAGGCTAGACAGAAACCAGTTCTTATCACGTTTGACGCACACGAAACGCCAAGAAACCTAAAAACAAGTCAACAGGATGCCCATGCAAACAGCGCAAAACACCAGCCACATCAGTCCCATCATGCCGGCCTTCACAACCGGCGGCAACGAGCCCAGCACAGGCACCCAAAGTAAGCCCTTCAGCAATTACCAGATCATCCGCCGCAACGGCGCTGTTGTTCCGTTTGAGCCAAACAAAATCGCCGTGGCGATGATGAAGGCTTTTCTGGCCGTACATGGCACGCAGGGGGCTGCGTCTGCCAGCGTTCGCCAAACGGTGGACGAGCTGACTCAAGCCGTCATGCGCGCCATGATGCGTTCACGCCCTGGTGGCGGCACCTTTCATATTGAAGACGTGCAGGACCAGGTCGAGCTGGGCCTGATGCGCGGTGGACACCACGAAATTGCACGCGCCTATGTTCTTTACCGCGAAAAACGCACCCAGGAGCGTGCGCGCCAGCCGCAGGCGCAAACGCCGGCTGCACCACAAATTCACGTCATGGATGGCGGCAAGAAAGTAGCGCTCGACATTCGCAAACTGCAAGCCCTGATTGAAGCCTCCTGCGCGAATTTGGGGGCCGATGTCAAACCGGACCCCATCGTGTCCGAGACCATGCGCAACCTGTATGACGGTGTGCCGATTGACGAGGTCTACAAAGCATCCATATTGGCAGCCCGTACGCTGATTGAAAAAGACCCGGACTATACCTACGCTACGGCACGCCTGTTGATGCACACCATTCGACGTGAAGTGCTTGGCGAAGAAGTGGCGCATGAAGAAATGCAGACACGCTATGCCGCCTATTTCCCCCAGTTCATCGCTAAAGGTGTACAAAACGAATTGCTAGACGAAAAGCTCCAGCAGTTTGACCTCGCCAGATTGGGCGAGGCGCTCAAGCCGGAGCGTGATTTGCAGTTTGACTACCTGGGCCTGCAAACGCTGTTTGACCGCTACTTTTTGCACGTGCGCAAACAGCGCATTGAGCTTCCGCAAGCGTTCTTCATGCGAGTGGCCATGGGCCTTTCTCTTAATGAGATCAATCGCGAAGAACGCGCGATTGAGTTTTATGAAATTTTGTCATCGTTTGACTTCATGTCAAGCACGCCAACGTTGTTCAATGCCGGAACGCTGCGTTCACAGCTGTCATCTTGCTACCTGACCACCGTGGCTGATGACCTGGGCGGTATTTACGACGCAATCAAAGAAAACGCGCTGCTCTCCAAATTTGCAGGTGGCTTGGGCAACGACTGGACGCCTGTGCGCGCCTTGGGCGCTCATATCAAAGGCACGAATGGCGAATCACAGGGCGTTGTGCCCTTCCTGAAAGTTGTCAATGACACCGCTGTTGCGGTTAACCAGGGCGGCAAGCGCAAGGGCGCTGTGTGCGCCTATCTGGAAACATGGCATCTGGACATTGAAGAGTTTTTGGAACTGCGCAAGAACACTGGCGACGACCGCCGCCGCACGCACGACATGAACACCGCCAACTGGATTCCTGACCTCTTCATGCGCCGGGTGATGGAAAAAGGCAGCTGGACTCTGTTCTCGCCAAGCGACACGCCTGACCTGCACGACAAGTTTGGCAAGGACTTTGAAAAGATCTATACCGCCTATGAAGCCAAGGCCGAGCGGGGCGAAATCAAACCCGCTCGCAAACTGCAAGCGACCGATATGTGGCGCAAGATGCTGTCGATGCTGTTTGAAACTGGCCATCCTTGGATCACTTTCAAGGACGCCTGCAACGTCCGCTCGCCTCAGCAGCACACTGGCGTGGTGCATTCGTCCAACCTTTGCACCGAGATCACGCTCAACACCAGCGACACCGAGACGGCAGTGTGCAACCTCGGCTCTGTCAATCTTGCGCAGCACCTGAAAACATCGTCCGATGGTGTCAAGGTACTGGACCACGACAAGCTACAAAAGACCATCACTACCGCCATGCGCATGCTAGACAACGTGATTGACATCAATTACTACGCAGTAAAAAAAGCGCGTGACTCGAATATGCGCCATCGCCCAGTGGGTTTGGGTATCATGGGCTTTCAAGATTGCCTGTATGAGCTGCGCGTGCCTTACGCGTCACAAGCAGCGGTTGAATTTGCCGACAAATCGATGGAGGCCGTGTGCTATCACGCCTACTGGGCATCGACCGAACTCGCCAAAGAGCGCGGCAAGTACGCCAGTTACAAGGGCTCGCTGTGGGACAAAGGGATCTTGCCGCTTGATACTCTGGACATGCTGCTTGAAGAACGTGGCGGATATGTAGAAGTTGACCGTTCCGCGACGCTGGACTGGGATGCCTTGCGCAATAAGATAGCACTGGACGGCATGCGCAACTCAAACTGCGTGGCGATTGCGCCTACGGCGACGATCTCCAACATCATTGGTGTGGACGCCTGCATTGAACCCTGCTTTGGAAACCTGTCTGTCAAGTCGAATCTGTCAGGTGAATTCACCGTCATCAACCATTATTTGGTGCGTGACCTGAAGCGCTTGGGCTTGTGGGACGACGTGATGGTGGTGGACCTGAAACACTTTGACGGGTCACTGCGCCCCATTGACCGCGTACCGCAAGACGTCAAGGCGCTATATGCCACCGCGTTTGAAGTCGAAACCTCGTGGATCGTGGAAGCCGCGTCACGTCGCCAGAAATGGATTGACCAGGCCCAGTCGCTGAACATCTACATGGCCGGCGCATCCGGCAAAAAACTGGATGAAACCTATAAACTTGCATGGTTGCGCGGCTTGAAGACCACCTACTACCTGCGCACACAAAGCGCCACCCACGTTGAGAAATCAACCGTCACGGCAGGCAAGATGAATTCGGTTGCGTCAAGCACAGTGACTGCGGCGAGTAGCATGAATGCAATAGACAAAGCTGCGGCGGCTGCACAGATTCAGATGGATGCAACGCCGGCAACTGACATCAAGTTCTGTGCGATTGATGATCCTGGTTGCGAGGCCTGCCAATAAAAATCACTAAATGAGCACGATAACGCTATTCAATAAATCATTGCCGATCAATCATTGACGATGTAAATGAGCAACACAAATTGGCAGCGATGTGAATGAACACTTTTCATTTTGTATCGCAGCTTTCATAATCACGAAGTATTGGAAACATCTATGTTGACCTGGGACGAAGAAGTCACACCATCACTGCAAAAATCGATGACCAACGGCGCCTCTGGCAGCCGCTCGATTGAGCTCCCCCAACTTTCTTTCGCTCATATTGAGCAACAGCCTTCTACACGCATTCTCAATGATGGTGCAGTGGTCACGGCCACGCCCACCAACGCAGAAGCATTGACAGCCACTGTTGCCGTGCCTGCCGTGATGAAACGCGTCAAGGCTTCAGACAAGCGCATCATCAATGGCCAGACCGATGTCAACCAACTGGTGCCGTTTAAATACAAATGGGCCTGGGAAAAATATTTGGCAACTTGCGCTAACCACTGGATGCCGCAAGAAGTCAACATGACGCGCGATATTGCCTTGTGGAAAGACCCGAACGGTCTGACCGAAGACGAGCGTCGTCTGGTCAAACGTAACTTAGGCTTTTTTGTCACCGCTGACTCATTAGCTGCTAACAATATTGTGCTGGGTACATACCGCCATATCACCGCGCCAGAGTGCCGTCAGTTTTTGTTGCGTCAGGCTTTTGAAGAGGCCATTCACACACACGCTTATCAGTACATCACCGAGTCGCTGGGTCTGGATGAAGCCGAAATCTTCAATGCCTACAACGAAGTGCAGTCCATCAAGGACAAGGATCAATTCCTGATTCCTTTCATTGAGGTGATTTCTAACCCGCACTTCAAAACCGGCACTCATGAAGCTGACCAGACGCTTCTGAAGTCCCTGATCGTATTTGCCTGCCTGATGGAAGGTCTGTTCTTTTACGTCGGCTTCACGCAGATTTTGGCACTTGGCCGCCAAAATAAAATGACGGGTGCTGCTGAGCAGTACCAGTACATCCTGCGTGATGAGTCCATGCATTGCAACTTTGGCATCGATTTGATCAATCAGCTCAAGCTTGAAAACCCTGGTTTGTGGACAGCCGAGTTCAAAGCCGAGATCAAAGCACTGTTCATGCAAGCCGTTGAGCTTGAATATCGTTACGCTGAAGACACCATGCCGCGTGGCGTGCTGGGCCTGAATGCCTCGATGTTCAAAGGCTACTTGCGCTATATCGCCAACCGCCGGGCAACGCAGATTGGTCTGGAGACCTTGTTCCCCCACGAAGAAAACCCGTTCCCCTGGATGAGTGAAATGATTGACCTCAAGAAGGAGCGCAACTTTTTTGAAACACGCGTGATTGAGTACCAGTCGGGTGGCGCTCTGTCGTGGGATTGACGTTCTAATTTGCTTTCCCGATCAGGAACTTGTTTTATCACTATGCTTTTTAGAATTGCAATGACCAACAATCGCACCGCAGAGTGCGTGCCGGGCATTGCTCCACTGTTCGCAGCGCTGGGCCCGGTTATCCGCTGGCCCAACGCCGCGAATCGCTTTGCGTACTCCAAACGCGAAGTGCTCTTTGCAACGTAAGAAGGAGAAAACTATGGCAACTGCGAAAAAACCTGCGGCTAAAAAAGCTGCACCAGCGAAGAAAGCCCCTGCAAAAAAAGTAGCCGCTAAAAAAGCGCCCGCCAAAAAAGCACCGGCTAAAAAGGTAGTGGCTAAAAAAGCACCGGCCAAAAAAGCCGCTGCCAAAAAAGCACCAGCGAAAAAAGTGGCAGCTAAAAAAGTAGCAGCTAAAAAAGCACCGGCTAAAAAAGCTGCTGCCAAAAAAGCACCAGCGAAGAAAGCCGCAGCCAAAAAAGTAGCGAAAAAACCCGCTGCCAAGAAAGCCGCGAAAAAACCCGCTGCCAAGAAAGCTGCGAAAAAACCCGCTGCCAAAGCACCCGCTGCACCGGCTGCCCCTGCGGCTCAGACAACTCTGAACCCGCAAGCTGCTTGGCCGTTTCCAACAGCCAGCAAGCCGTAAGCAGTAAGGTACTTCTGCTTGGAAAGCCCCGCATCCTCGATGCCGGGGTTTTTTTTATGATTGAAGTCTGAGCTGCTAAAGCATGTATTCGTTGGTCTGGAGACCAATTTGGTACATTTCTCAGGTTGTTTTGAGCGACTCCAGCGTGTAATTTTGTCCGCCCCGATAGGCAATTTTGTGCGCGCCCACGCGGTTGCCCAAATCTGCGCAACGCAGCAGAGACCAGCCTTGCTCCAGCCCAAACAACAAAGCACCACGAAACGCATCACCGCAACCGGTCGGGTCCACCACCTCCGTGGCTTTGACCGGTGCTACCAGTGTTTTTTCACCCTTGACCCACACCTCGCAACCCTCGGCACCCAAGGTGACAATCAGGCCCTCGACCCGATAGGACAGCTCAGCGCAGGACAAGCCGGTGCGGTCACACAGCAGCTTGGCTTCGTAATCGTTCACGGTGACCCAAGTGGCCAAGTCAATGAAACGCTCCAGCTCTTCACCATTGAACATGGGCAAGCCCTGCCCTGGGTCAAACACAAAAGGAATGTTTGCCGTCTTGAACTGTTCAGCATGTTGCAGCATGGCATCGCGCCCATCAGGAGACACGATGCCCAGCTTGATATCGCTGCGAGCCGTAATCTGTGTCACATGCGCTTGCGCCATCGCGCCGGGGTGAAACGCCGTGATCTGGTTGTTGTCGCGGTCGGTCATGATCATGGCCTGCGCGGTGTAGTTGTCCGCCACTTCGCGGACAAACTCAGTGCTGATACCCATGGCCTTCATGCGTGCGGCGTAGTCAACTCCATCATTGCCAATAGTGGCCATGGGCAGTGGTGTGCCGCCCAATTGTTTGAGGGCATAAGCAATATTGCCAGCGCAGCCGCCGAATTCACGGCGCAGGCTAGGTACCAAAAAAGACACGTTCAAAATATGCAGTTGCTCCGGCAATATCTGCTCGGCAAAGCGACCTTCAAAGGTCATGATGGTGTCAAAGGCCAAAGATCCACAAATGAGAGCGGGCATACTTTTAATGTTTCAAGGTTTAAAGATCAAGGATAAAAAGCCAGAAGGCGATAGCCTGCAACACGCAGCGACGAGCCAGTCGGCGTTGCATCGTTAGAAGGCGATGGGTTTACCGCCACTTCCAAGCTGAGATCAGCAGAAAACCCGGCACTGCCAGCAAGCACGCTGCTGGCCGCGCTAAATTGTGCAGGAGACAGCACGCGCCGTAATACTGGCTGCTCCTGGGTATCGGTAAGCGTGACTTCGAGTGAGGGCATCGAAACGGTCGCAGACTTGGTATTTTTGACGGTGAAAGTCAGTCGGTAAATGCCTGCGTCATTGATTTTTTTGAACGACGAGCTGTCAATCACAATGGCTTCAATCTGCCGCACCGGACCCACTTGACAGGCCAATCGTTCGCAAAGCATTTGCAGAGCTGGTTTCAGGCGCGGCTCATAAGCGGCCAGACTGTCGCCCTGCATCACAGCCGCCTGCAGCGCCAGCAAGCCCAACAGCAACAAAGCTGACAAGCCCAAGACCAGACGTATCAGAGGTTTTCGCCAGAAAGCTTGGCGGCGTGCGTCGCGCACGAACGAAACATCGTTTGACACATCGCTCGGTATGTCGCTGGAAAAAGTGTCCAGCGTATCCACAAAGACTGGCTCTGATCCCTCAGACGCTGGGGTGAGCACGGGTGAAGGCGCATCCACAGCAGCAAGCGCGGCATTTTCATCCGGTGTATTTAAAGCCGCCGTAACCTCTTCAGCATAAGACACATAACCACTACCCGTTGAAGCCATGGCAGAAGGCCAAGGTTCGTCGGTGCTGATGGGTAGCAATTGAGAGGGTGACGGCGTATTTTCAGCTTGCAAATGGATCTTGGCATCAAACACATCCGCACACTGGCCACATCGCACCCAGCCCTGAGAGACTTTGAGTTGGTCGGTCACGACGTTGAACATCGTGCCGCAAGCGGGGCAGCGCGTAATGAGGCTCATCTAGCGCCTTATTGTAGGTCGACGCTGAAGGGCCGAACCGGGGCTCAAGCGCGATTCAAAAGCGGGCTGTCATCAGTATCCAGCCATCTTCGGTATCGGTCACCTCCAGCGCACACCACGGTGCGTAAGCCGCTTTCAGCTCGTCAGCCTGGCGCGCCAAAATACCAGCCAAAACCAGGCTGCCATCCTTGGCAACGTGGCCGCACAGCAGAGGTGCCAGCACCTTCAAGGGCGTCGCCAGAATATTAGCCAGCACTGTCTGGTAGTGGCCACTTGCCTTGTCGGGCAAGCCAGCTCTAAGCTGCGCCTGGTTGGCGTCTGCATTGGCGCGGGTGGACTGCACCGCGGCTTCGTCAATGTCAACGGCATCGATGTCTGCCGCACCAAACTTCGCGGCACCAATGGCCAAAATGCCTGAACCGCAACCGTAGTCCAACACACGACCCAGAGGCGCCTTTTGATGAGCGGTCCATCTCAGACACATCCGGGTGGTTGGATGCGTGCCTGTACCAAAAGCCAAACCTGGGTCCAACCGAATCACATGAAGGGCCTGAGCAGGCGGCTCATGCCAGGTCGGCACAATCCAGAAGTCCGGCGTGATTTCAACCGGTGCAAACTGCGATTGCGTCAGCCGCACCCAATCTTGTTCGGGTACGTTTTGAATCGCAACAACGGCGCAATCGGCAAAGAAATCCTGTACTTTGAGCAGTTCTGCCGCATCACTGGCCAAAGCCTCAGTGCTGAACAAAGACACCACGCGTGAACGGTTCCAGCCGGCTTTGGGCTGCGGCATGTCGGGTTCGCCAAACAGGGCCTGCTCATGATCGGTTTGTGCGTCGGCATCTTCAACCGAGACGCTGAGCGCGTCCAGCGCATCGAGCGCATCACTGACAGCCTCAACACCGCTTTCAGGAACCAACAAAACGAGTTCAAACATCACTAACGGATTCTCTTGCTCAACCACTCTTCAAGGTAATGAATATTGGTTCCGCCATCCATAAACTTGGCGTCCACCATGAGTTCGCGGTGCAGCGCAATGTTGGTGTTGATGCCTTCGACGACCGTCTCAGCCAGCGCGGTGCGCATACGCGCCAGGGCTTGCTCGCGCGTGTCGCCGTGCACGATGATTTTGCCAATCATCGAGTCGTAGTTCGGCGGTACAAAATAGTTAGCGTAAATGTGCGAATCGACTCGCACACCAGGCCCGCCAGGGGTGTGCCAGGTCGTGATGCGCCCGGGTGACGGCGTGAATTTGTAGGGGTCTTCGGCGTTGATACGGCATTCAATCGAATGGCCCTTGATCTGAATGTCGCGCTGCACAAACGGCAACTTTTCACCCGCCGCCACCATGATTTGCGTGCGCACCACATCCACACCCGTGACCCATTCGGTCACCGGGTGCTCCACCTGCACGCGGGTGTTCATTTCAATGAAGTAAAACTCTCCGTTTTCGAACAAAAATTCAAACGTGCCTGCACCGCGGTAGCCCATTTTCTTGACTGCCGCCACACAGCGCTCGCCAATTCGTTCGATCAGCTTGCGCGGGATTCCCGGTGCTGGCGCTTCTTCAATGACTTTTTGGTGCCGGCGCTGCATGGAGCAATCGCGCTCGCCCAGCCAGACCGCATTACGGTGCTGGTCAGCCATGATCTGAATTTCAATATGCCGGGGATTCTGGAGAAACTTCTCCATGTACAACTCGGGGTTTCCAAATGCAGCGCCCGCTTCGGTCTTGGTCGTTTGTACGGCGTGCAGCAAGGCCGCCTCGGTATGCACCACGCGCATGCCGCGCCCACCGCCGCCGCCAGCGGCTTTGATAATGACCGGGTAACCAACCTGCTTGGCGATACGTTTGATGGTGGCAGCGTCGTCGGGCAGGGCACCTTCAGAGCCGGGCACGCACGGAACGCCAGCCTTGATCATGGTCTGCTTGGCCGACACCTTGTCGCCCATGATGCGAATGGACTCTGGCGTGGGGCCAATAAATTTAAAGCCGCTTTTTTCAACCCGCTCGGCAAAGTCAGCGTTTTCACTCAAAAAACCATAACCCGGATGAATCGCCTCGGCATCCGTGACTTCGGCCGCCGAAATAATGGCCGGCATGTTCAAGTAGCTGTCTTTGGAGGGTGCCGGGCCGATGCAAACCGATTCATCGGCCAGCTTGATGTATTTGGCGTCTCGGTCGGCTTCAGAATAAACCATCACCGCCTTGACGCCCAACTCCCGGCAGGCACGCTGGATACGCAGGGCTATTTCACCGCGGTTTGCAATGAGGATCTTTTTAAACATGCCCAAATCCGATTTGCCGCTCAGTCGATCAGGAACAACGGCTGTCCGTATTCCACCGCTTGGCCGTTTTCGCACATGATTTTTCTGACCGTGCCGGACTTGTCAGCCTCGATTTCATTGAGGATTTTCATCGCTTCAATGATGCAGATAGTTTGGCCTTCCTTGACCGCGTCACCGACTTCAACAAAGGGCTTGGCACCGGGACTGGCCGAACGGTAGAACGTCCCGACCATGGGCGACTTAACAGCATGACTTGCTTGGACGGCAGGTGCAGCTTCAACCGCGGGCGCCACAGCAGCTGGAGTCGCTGCAGGCGCTGCTGCCATGGTGACAGCAGGTTGCTGCATCACCAGTGGCGCAGCGCTAGATTTGACGATGCGAACCTTGCCCTCGGCTTCCGTGATTTCTAGCTCAGACACGTTCGAGTCCGATACCAGATCAATCAGCGTTTTAAGTTTTCTTAAATCCATGTTTTTCTCCAACAACGGCAGTTACAAAAGTGTCGGCAACCAGGCCGATCTTCTCTCTTCCTACGCTTACTCAGTTCTTCCAGGCTTTAAAGTATTTAAAAGAAACTTCAAGCTGGCAGTCGGCATGCACCACAGCAAAGAAAGCGCAGAGTGTACTCCAAGCCGAAATGGTTTGATACCCAAATGACGTCTGGCGTTGTAAAAAGTTTTTATTTTAAAATTAATAACAAATAGCGTCTGTTGGTCGTATTTAAACAATTTTTAATGAAATTTGTCGAATTTCATTTCAACTTAATCCATTGCGCCAGATCTTCGCTGGAAACTTTGCCGGTTTTACGGTGCAGCAAAGCACCAGATCCGCCAAATACCGCTGTAAACGGCAAGCTGCCCGCCAGATTGCCCAGTGATTTGCTCAATTCAGTACCACCCAAACCCGCCATCCCGACCGGAAAACTAAGTGGCTTGGCCTGCAGCCACTTGCGTACCGCACTCGGCTGGTCAACGGCCAGGCCAAGCACCTGCCAGCCTTTTGCTTTTTGTTCCTGGTAAAAGGTATCCAGCAAAGGCAGCTCTTCCACACACGGCGGGCACCAGGTGGCCCAGAAGTTCAGCAGCAGCGGCTTGCCGCGAAAGCTGTTCATCGGCTGCGGCTGGCCGTCGGGTGTGTCAAAGCTCATCGCCCACAGCGCGTCTTGTGCGGTATTCGTTTGCGCGGTGGTCAGCTTTTGGGGCTCATGCTTGAGCCAGGCCGCGCCCACGCCAGCCAGCCCAGCAGCGGCGGCAGCGCCTACATAGAGTAAGTTTCTTTTGTCCATGGGTCAGACTTTACCGCTTTCGATGACCAGCTTTTGGACGGCCGCCAGATCCCCACGAGGTCTACGCCCCTTGTCGTCGGGTCTGAGCGCGCCCCGCAGGTCGTCATGGTCGTACACCATGAAATGCACGCCGATGTTTTCAGCCAGCGACTTGCATAGGCTGCTCAAGCTGAGCGCTTCGACTTTGCCACCGGTAAAGCCTGTGACGGTGCGCGGCTCGTAGTCGACGTTGTGCTCAATCAGCGCAATTTCAGCCGATTTCGGATCGTCACAAAAGAGCTGGATATAAATGTCCGACAGCCGGGTTGCCGTGCCATGCCACACCGCCCCCGCCAAATGCGGCCTGAAATCCGCCATGCGCTGCATCCACACCAACGCCAGTTCCCGCAGTGCCGCCAGTTCCGTCGGTTGGGTGTCCGCACAAAACACGGCGATGTATTCCATCACCGCATCTTCAAGCTCCGAGTTGTCGGGCAGCTCGGCACGGGCCGGCAGTCCCATCTGTTTGACGGCCCGCCGCTTGGCCGGACCATATTCAAGACCCTCTTCAACCACCAAGGCGGCGGCGGCGGCGGCTATTTCGGATTTGAGAGTGGTCATTGTCAAGGCTGTGAAAAAGCGAAACCTACAGTTTAGGTGAGCGGCCAAATCCGCCTATTGACTTCTAAAATAAGCGGATGCACATACATATACTCGGAATTTGCGGCACCTTCATGGGCGGCCTGGCTGCTCTGGCGGTTGAGGCAGGGCACAAGGTGACGGGTTGCGACACCGGCGTATATCCGCCCATGAGTGACCAGTTACGCGCTTTGGGGATTGATCTGGTAGAGGGCTACGGTGCCGACCAGTTGGCCTTTAACCCGGATGTGTTTGTGGTGGGCAATGTGGTGTCGCGGGCGCATCTGGCGGATGGCGCACCGAAATATCCATTGATGGAGGCCATCCTCAATGCTGGCCTGCCCTACACCAGCGGCCCGCAGTGGCTTGCAGAACATGTTCTGCAAGGTCGTCATGTGCTGGCGGTGGCAGGCACGCATGGCAAAACCACGACGACAGCGATGCTGACCTGGATCCTGGAATGCGCAGGGCTGCAGCCGGGCTTTCTGGTGGGGGGGGTGCCGCTGAATTTTGGTGTTTCAGCCAGGCTGGGAAGTACCTCCACCCCTCTTTCCAAGCATGGGCCGCGGGTCTGGCTTAGCCAGCCCGCAGGCGCAGCGGCCCCCTCGGGGGGCAGCGTCCACACGCAGTGGGAAAGCGTGGGGGCAACCTTCGTGATTGAGGCAGACGAGTACGACACCGCGTTTTTCGACAAGCGCAGCAAGTTTGTGCACTACCGCCCGCGCACCGCGATTTTGAATAACCTCGAATTCGACCACGCCGATATTTTTGACAACCTGGCCGCGATTGAGCGGCAGTTTCACCACCTGGTGCGAACGGTGCCGTCATCTGGCCGCGTCGTGGTCAATGCGACCGAAGAAAGCTTGGCACGCGTCCTGGCCCAAGGCTGCTGGAGTGAGCAGGTACTCTTTGGCAAAGCCTGGGCCAATCAAGCGGGTTTCACCAACGACGGCGAGCCAGGCGACTTCACCGTGCTAAAAGCAGGCAAGCTTGTAGCGCGCGTTCAATGGGCGGTCAGCGGCGTACACAACCAGCTCAATGCGCTGGCCGCGATTGCCGCTGCCGAGCATGTAGGGGTTAACCCGCAAACTGCAGCGGACGCACTGGCCAGCTTTCAAAACGTCAAGCGCCGGATGGAGGTGATTGGCAGGGTCAGCAAGGACGGCGGCAGCATCACCATCTATGACGACTTTGCCCATCACCCGACGGCCATCCACACCACGATAGATGGCCTGCGCCGCCAGCTGAACGCCGCGGGCAAAGTGGGCGACCGAATCCTCGCGGTGTTTGAGCCGCGCAGCAACACCATGAAGCTCGGCACGATGACGGCCCAACTGCCGTGGAGCCTGGAAGCCACCGACATCGCCTTTTGCCACGCGGGCGGTCTGGACTGGGACGCACGGGAGGCTCTGGCCCCGATGGTGGACCGGGCCCAAGTGGCTGACAACATTGAGCAATTGGTCAAACAAGTCAAAACAGCAGCCAGGCCCGGCGACCATGTGCTGTGTATGAGCAACGGCGGCTTTGGCGGCGTGCATGGCAAGCTGCTGGCAGCGTTAGCCTAGTTTGCAGTCAACCTAGCTACTACTACTAATTTAGGAGCGTTTGGCCATTATTTTGCAATGGCCCGCAGCCCATGCAATAGTCTGGGCGAAAATCGTTCAGTGTTCGCGCCGCGCTTTGACAGCCTTTGACAATACCTCCAGCACCTCCAACGAATCATCCCATGACAGGCAGGCATCGGTGATGCTTTTGCCATATTCGAGCGACGCGGCGTCGTCTTTGCCAGGCGTGAATTTTTGCGCGCCCGCCTTCAGATGGCTTTCAACCATCAGGCCGAACACCTGTTTTGAACCGCCGCTGACCTGCCCTGCGATGTCCCGGGCCACGTCGAGTTGCTTTTCGTGCTGCTTGGAGGAGTTGGCATGGCTGCAGTCAACCATCAGGTTGGCGGACAATTTGGCGGCTGCCAGTTCTGTGCAGGCGGCGGTGACGCTGACTGCGTCGTAATTGGGCGTTTTACCGCCGCGCAAAATCACGTGGCAGTCAAGGTTGCCCTTGGTTTGCACCACCGCCACCTGGCCGTTTTTATGAACGGATAAAAAGTGGTGGCCGCGCGATGCCGACTGAATCGCGTCGGTGGCTATGCGGATGTTGCCGTCGGTGCCGTTCTTAAAGCCAATCGGTGCGGACAGGCCAGACGCGAGCTCGCGGTGTACCTGGCTTTCAGTGGTGCGTGCGCCAATCGCGCCCCAAGAGATCAAGTCGCCAATGTATTGCGGCGAGATCACGTCCAAAAACTCGCTGCCAGCGGGCAGACCCATTCGGTTGATGTCGATCAACAACTGGCGCGCCATGCGCAGGCCCTCGTCGATGCGGTAGGTTTCGTCCAGGTAAGGATCGTTGATCAAACCCTTCCAGCCGACCGTGGTGCGTGGCTTTTCAAAGTAAACCCGCATCACGATCTCCAAGGTGCCCGCATACTTTTTGCGCTGCTCGACCAGGCGGCGTGCGTACTCCAATCCGGCAGCCGGGTCGTGTATTGAGCACGGGCCAATCACCACCATCAGCCGGTCGTCGCTGCCGGTCATGATCTTGTGGATACTTTTGCGGGTTTGGGTGATCAGCGTTTCAACCGGCGTGCCCTGGATGGGGAAAAAGCGGATCAGATGCTCGGGCGGTGGTAACACGGTGATGTCCTGGATGCGTTCGTCGTCGGTCTGGCTGGTTTTGTCAACAGGCGCATACCAGGTGGGCGTTGAGGCGGTCATCACGGGTTTCCTTATAAAAAACTAAAAACTTGAATTCAAACCAGACAAGAAAGCAAAAAAAAACCGCCGGGTGTCCGGCGGTTTTTGAAAGATTCGTACGTTTATTTGGAGTTACGCAAAAGTCTCTCTACCGCCAGAAGCGCTTGAGAACCAAAAATAGTCGAAATAAAACGATGCCTTGTGCATAAGACTGAATGTAGCACAGCTTAAAACGCATGCCGACTTCAAGCCGTTCCACCGACCGTCAAGCCATCAATCCGCAGCGTCGGCTGGCCCACGCCCACCGGCACGCTCTGGCCTTCTTTGCCGCAGGTGCCCACGCCGCTGTCCAGCGCCATGTCGTTGGCAATCATGCTGACTTTTTTCAGGCATTCTGGGCCACTACCCACAATGGTCGCGCCTTTGACGGGGTACAAGATCTTGCCGTTTTCAACCCAGTACGCTTGGCTGGCTGAAAAGACAAACTTGCCGGATGTGATGTCGACCTGGCCGCCGGCAAAGTTGGTGGCGTACAGACCTTTTTTGATGCTGGCGACGATTTCCTGCGGGTCTTTCTGGCCACCCAGCATGTAGGTGTTGGTCATGCGCGGCATGGGCGTGTGGGCGTAGCTTTCTCGGCGGCCATTGCCTGTCGGCTTGACCTTCATCAGCCGGGCATTCAGTGAGTCCTGAATGTAGCCCTTCAAAATACCGTCTTCAATCAGCACATTGCGCTGGCTGGCGTTGCCTTCGTCGTCCACATTCAAGGACCCGCGTCGGTCAGCAATCGTGCCGTCATCCAGCACCGTCACGCCTTTGGCGGCCACACGCTGGCCAATCTTTCCAGCAAACGCGCTAGAGCCTTTGCGGTTGAAGTCGCCTTCCAGCCCGTGGCCAATCGCTTCGTGCAGCAAAATACCGGGCCAGCCAGAGCCTAAAACCACCGTCATTTCACCCGCAGGCGCGGGGCGAGCCTCCAGGTTGGTCAAAGCCGCTTTGACCGCATCGTCCACATACTGGCCGATTTGTGCATCGTCAAAATAGGCCAGGCCAAAGCGGCCACCGCCACCAGCTGAGCCGGTTTCACGCCGGCCTTTTTGCTCGGCGATCACGGTGACGGACAAACGCACCAGCGGCCGCACATCAGCGGCCAGCGTACCGTCAGCCCGCGCCACCATCACGACGTCGTATTCACTGGCCAGCCCTGCCATCACCTGCACGATGCGCGGGTCTTTGGCCTTGGCGAGTTTTTCAACCTTTTCAAGCAGTTTGACTTTAGCCGTGCTGCCCAGCGTCGCGATGGGGTCCTGGCCCTCGTAGAGCGATCGGCTGTTGGCGATCTTGCGGCCGGGCGTTTTGATCTTGGCCGACTTGCCAGCGCCTGAAATGCTGCGGACGGTACGAGCAGCATCCATCAGCGAGGCTTCAGAGATGTCATCGGAATAGGCAAAGGCGGTTTTTTCGCCACTGACAGCCCGCACGCCCACGCCTTGATCAATGCTGAAGGAACCGGTCTTGACAATGCCCTCTTCCAGGCTCCAGCCTTCACTGCGGGTGTACTGAAAGTACAAGTCTGCATCGTCTGCGCCTTTGGAGGAGATTTCTGCAAGGGCTTTGGACAGATGAGCCTCGGTCAAACCGAAGGGCGTGAGCAGCAGCTTTTGCGCTATTTCCAGGCGGCCAGATGTTGATGCCGCTGTGGGCCTCACAGTTGACGACTTGATCGAGGCGTTGAGAGCTGAGGTGGAAGAAGAGCGCAGTGTAGTCATAACCAGATTGTAGGTAGTCTGCCCTGAACAGGTGCCCACACCGACATTTTCACCCTCGTCCAGACAGAACTTTGAAAACTGCGGCATCGTCCTCGGCTGCCAGTCCTGCTTCGTGCGCCTGCTGAAAAACACCACTGGCCGCGGCTCCCAGCGGCCCGTCAAAGCCTGCTGCAGCAGCGCATTCAAGTGCCAGCCGGGTGTCCTTTTCGAGCAGGGTGACATGGGCACGGGGCGCATAGTCGCCCGCAATCGCCCGGCGCATCCGGTCTGTGCCTATCCAGCTTTGCCCGCTTGACTGCTCAATCACGCTGAGCGTTTTGGCGACATCCAAGCCCAGTTTTTCAGCCAATGCCAGCGCTTCAGCCGCTCCGACCAGATTGATGCCTGCCAGCAGGTTGTTGACCAACTTGGTGCGGGCGGCATCACCTGGCTTTTCACTGATGTTGAACAGCTTGCTTGACAGTGCATTGAGCAACGCTGACTGCTGCACAAAAACGTCTGGCGGGCAAGCCACCAGCAAACTCATGGTGCCGTCAGTCGCGCGTGCAGGCCCGCCAGACATGGGCGCGTCAATGGTGTGAATGCCGCGTTCAGCCAATCTGCGGACAAAGCCTTCCACGTCTTGCGGCAAGATGGTCGGACACAGAATGACGGTTTGGCCAGCCTGCAAGCGGTGCGCCAGCCCCTGGCGACCAAACAGCACGTCTTCAGTTTGCTCAGCATCCACCACGCAGATGATCGTCGCCATTAAATCAGGAGCTTCTCGCCCAGTTAATGATTGGTCTAGAGCCCCTTTTGATACCCAAAAATCGACTTTTTTGGTGTCTATGTCGCTGACCATGACCTGCCAGCCCTTCGACAGCAAATTGGCGACCATGCCGCCACCCATATTGCCAACTCCAACAATCAAGACCCCCATGCTTTTGGCTTCGCCGCTCTTCGAGAACACTTCTTGTAGTGCGCTGCCCCCCGAGGGGGCTAATTTTTCCTTAGAAGCGTGCCCGTCGAAAAGTTGACCGCTCGACATCACGTCTGCACCAGCCGCTTGGCTTTGGCAATCGACATCAGCATGCCCACAGCCAAGCCGAGGGTGACCATGGCCGTGCCGCCATAGCTGATGAAAGGCAGCGGCACACCCACCACCGGCAAAATGCCGCTGACCATGCCCATGTTCACAAAAGCATAGGTGAAAAAGATCATCGTGACCGCGCCGGCCAGCAAGCGTGAAAACAAGGTCGGTGCCTCCATGGCAATGATCAAGCCGCGCAAGATCAAAAAGATAAAGCCCGCAATCAGCAGCAAATTGCCGGCAAGGCCAAACTCCTCAGAGAAAGCGGCAAAGATGAAGTCGGTGGTGCGCTCGGGAATAAATTCAAGATGCGTCTGCGTGCCGGCCATGAAGCCCTTGCCAAACAGCCCGCCCGAGCCAATCGCGATCATCCCCTGAATGATGTGAAAGCCCTTGCCTAGCGGGTCGCGCGATGGATCAAGCAGGGTGCAGATACGCTGCTGCTGGTAGTCATGCAGTATTGGCCAGCGCACGCCATCAGCGCACAAGGCGGGCTCAAACCACACCACCAGCAAGATGCCGACCAGCCCCAGCACCACAGGCGGCAGGATCAGCTTCCAGCTTAAACCAGCAAAAAAAATCACCGCTAGCCCGGCGGCCATCACCAAGAGCGCAGTTCCCAGGTCGGGCTGCTTCATGATGAGGGCCACCGGAACGACCAGCAGCAAGGCGGCCACGATGTAGTCCAGGGGGCGAAGCTGGCCTTCCCGCTTTTGAAACCACCAGGCCAGCATCAAAGGCATGGCGATTTTCAAAATTTCGCTGGGTTGAATCACGATACCGACATTGAGCCAGCGGCGTGCGCCCTTTTTGGTGATGCCGAAAATCGCCACCGCGACCAGCAACGCCACGCCAAAAACATACAGCGGCACCGCCAGCGTCATCAGCCGCTGAGGCGGGATTTGCGCCACCACAAACATGATGAAACCCGCTATCAGCATGTTGCGGCCATGGTCCACGAAGCGGCTGCCATGGTCAAAGCCCGACGAATACATGATCAAAAGGCCAGCGCTGGCCAGCAAGAACACCGCAAACGCCAGCGGGCCATCAAAGCCGCTCAGCAGCGGCGCAGCGCGCTTGAAAAGCGAGGGTTTGTCAAAAACAGCGGCCATGCTTGATTATCGGTCACTATCTTGCCTCACAGGGCTGATTACACTTGCCTCATCACCCTATTTCAGCGACGTAAAGGCTCCCATTTTGTTTGTATTGTTTGAAGAAGCCGGTAAGCATCTGGCCGGGCGGATTTTGTCGGAGGCTGACAGCTCGCTGCAAGTGGAGCTGGACTCGGGCAAGCGCGTCAAGGTCAAAGCCGTCAATGCGCTTTTGAAGTTCGAAAAACCCGCACCGGCCGAATTTGTCGCTGCTGCCCAAAAATTAAGCGCTGACATCGAACTGGAGCTGGCCTGGGAGTTTGCCAGCGAGGACGAGTTTGGTTTTGCTGACCTGGCGCGCGACTACTTCAGCCCTGACCCAGCCAAGCCAGCCACGCTGGAGCAACAAGCGGCGGCACTGCTTAGGCTGTTTGATGCGCCGCATTACTTTCGCCGTGCAGGCAAAGGGCGCTTTAAAAAAGCGCCACCGGAGATTTTGCAACTGGCGCTCAAGGCGATTGAAAAGAAGCAGCAACTCGCGCTGCAAATCACCGCCTGGGCTGACGAACTGGCCAAAGGCAGCTGCCCCCAGCCGATACGCGAGCAGTTATACAAAATTCTTTTCAAGCCGGACAAGAACGCCGCTGAATACAAGGCCGTGGTGGAGGCAGCAAAAACCACCCACATCGGCCCGCTGGACCTGCTGCAACAATCGGGCGCCATCTCGTCGCCGTACCAGTTTCATTACCAGCGCTTCTTGTTTGAAAACTTTCCCAAGGGCACAGGCTTTGCGGCAGTTGAGGCGCCCATGCACACACAAGATTTGCCGCTGGCCAGCGTGCAGGCCTTTTCGATTGATGACTCCGCCACCACCGAGATTGATGACGCCCTTTCCGTTTGCGGCATCGGCACAGGCACCGTTACGCTGGGTATTCATATTGCTGCGCCGGGCCTGGCAGTGCAGCCTGGCAGCGCGATAGATCAGTTGGGCCGGGCGCGTTTGTCCACCGTCTACATGCCGGGCTACAAGCTGACCATGCTGCCCGATGAGGTGGTGCAAAACTACACCCTGATGGCTGGGCGGAACTGCCCGGCAGTGTCGCTGTACGTGACGATGGATGAAGCTACATTCGAGATCAAAGGAACCGCGACCAAACTGGAACTGGTGCCAATCGCAGCCAACCTGCGGCACGATGTGCTGGACAGTACGTTCAATGAAGAATTCTTCAGCGCTACAGAAAATATAGCTGCTCGCCATCAAATCGATTGGGCTACAGAGCTTATTTATCTCCATGAATTGGCCAAATACCTCAAGTCGCAGCGCGAAGTGGCGCGCGGCAAGCCAGAGAACTTCAACCGGCCTGACTACAACTTCAAGCTGGACAACCCCAGCGGGCAAGCGCCTCAAGGCAACGAGCAGGTCACCATCACCACACGCCAGCGCGGGGCACCGCTAGACCTGATCGTGGCCGAGGCGATGATTCTGGCCAACAGCACTTGGGGACAATGGCTGGCCGAGCACGGCGTGCCGGGCATTTACCGCAGCCAGGCCAGCCTGGCACCCGGCGTGAAGGTGCGCATGGGCACCAAGGCACTTGCGCATGCCGGCCTGGGCGTGAAAAGCTACGCCTGGTCTACATCGCCGCTGCGGCGCTACACCGACCTGGTCAATCAGTGGCAAATCATCGCCTGCGTCACGCACGGCCGCACCGCAGCACTGGTAGCGCCATTCAAGCCAAAGGACGCAGAACTGTTTTCAATCATCTCGGGGTTTGATGCAGCCTACAGCGCCTACAACAGCTACCAGAGCGGCATTGAGCGCTACTGGACGCTGAAGTATTTGCAGCAAAACGGCATCACCGAGCTGGTTGCTACCGCCTTCAAAGACAATCTGGTACGTGCCGACGACTTGCCGCTGGTGCTGCCCGCCACGGGAGCCCTGGGCTTGCCACGCGGCGCCAGGGTGCGCGTCAAACTGGGTGAGATTGACGAGATCACCTTAGACATTACCGGCGCCGTGATGGAGCGGCTGGATGTGGTGGCCGACACGCAGGATGCGCCCGCAGACATGGAAGACGACGAGGATGTTTCGGCAGGTCCGATTGCGATTGCCGTTGATGTGAATGAAGTGCCTGAAGATGTCGCCACACCGGGCAACTGACATACCGTTTTAAGCCTGATAATTTGACGGTGAAAAACTTCAGCACACTGCAAATCGCGTTGGGAGTATCTGCTCTGTTGCATGCGGTGGTGCTAACGACACGCTTTGTTGACCCGCAAAGCTTTAACCGGGTCTTCAAAGACACGCCGCTTGAAGTGATCCTGGTCAATGCCAAGTCGAACGAAAAGCCCGACTTTGCCCAAGCCATTGCGCAAAGCAGTCTGGCAGGTGGCGGTCAGCTTGAAAAAGGCCGGGCGACATCGCCGTTGCCGCCTTCTGCATTGACCGACCTCGGCGATGCGGCAGAAGACGCGCAGAAAAAAGTCGACGCCATGCAGGAGCAGCAAACCCATTTGCTGGCACAAGTCAAAAAGCAACTGGCCAGCCTGCCACCGCCTGAATCGACAGTGCCAAGCTTCGACCTGGTACAGGCAGAGCGTGAAGAAAAGCGCAAGCAACTGATTAAAATTCTGGCGGAAATTGAAAAACGCATTGACGAAGAAAACGCGCGCCCGAAAAAGCGCTACATCAGCCCCGCCACGCGTGAGGAGGTCTATGCCGTTTACTACGACAGCCTGCGCCGCAAGATTGAGGACCGTGGCACAAACCACTTTCCTGAGCTGGCCGGTAAAAAACTGTACGGCGAACTGACCATGATCGTGACGGTTAACTTTGATGGACGCATTCTGGCCACCGAGGTGGCGGAGACCTCGGGTAACCTGACGCTGGACCGCCGCGCTCGAGCCATTGTCAAAGGCTCCGGGCCGTTTGAAAAGTTCACCGACGCCATGCGGCGCAGGGCCGACCAGATCGTGGTGGTGTCACGCTTCAAGTTCACGCGTGACGAAACGCTTGAAACCAAACTGACCGGTCGCTGAAGTTCTCCCGGAAATCCCAGGAAAGTCCCATGAAAGTCATCTCTCGCCTGCTGCTGCTGGTTTTTTTGGCAGGCTTGTCATTGCAGCTTTATTTTGCGGGTCGTATTGCCCTGATGGCGCTCGTTGACCCGGAGTCCACTGCCTTTGAACGCTCGGCTATCTACAGCGTGGCCACCCTGACAGGCAGCCTGAAGTGGCGCCAGCAATGGCTGCCCTACAGGGACATGTCTGACAACCTCAAGCGCGCTGTGATTGCATCTGAAGATGCCAGCTTCACCGAGCATGATGGCGTTGATCTGGAAGCGCTTGAAAAGGCCTGGGATAAAAATGCCAAGGCCGAGCAAAGGGTGCAGCAGGCCACCCAAACCCCCAACGCCAAACCAGCCAAGCCTGCCAAACCAGCCAAAATTGTGGGCGGCTCCACCATCACGCAGCAGTTGGCAAAAAACCTTTTTCTGTCGGGTGAGCGCACGCTGCTCCGCAAGGGTCAAGAACTGGTGATCACCCTGATGCTTGAAAAGCTGCTCAGCAAAGAACGCATTCTGGAAATTTACCTGAACAGCGTTGAATGGGGCGAAGGTGTTTTTGGCGCTGAAGCCGCCGCGCAGCACTATTACCGCAAAAGCGCGGCCAAGCTCAGCGCCTACGAGGCCGCCCGCCTGGCCGTGATGTTGCCGCGCCCCAAGTATTTTGAAACCCGCGCCAATTCGGGCTATTTGTCATCGCGCGCCAACACGATTGTTGCCCGCATGGGCGGGGTGGAGCTACCCTGATGGCGAAAATCATCAGTCTGCTTCTTTTAGGCTTCACCAACTGGGGTACAGAGGGCAAGTTTGTCACCGGAGCCAGTGGCCTGCTGGACCGAGTCGACGCGCTGTGCTTTGCTGCACCCGTTTTTTTCACTCTGTATGGTGGTATTTTGGTCTCTCAATCAGCCTCTAGATCAATGACTTCCTGTACAAGCAGCTCCTAATTAAATAGCAATTGAAAGCCATGCGTATTCTTGGTATCGACCCCGGTTTACAAATCACGGGCTTTGGTGTGGTTGATATGGAAGGCCAACAACTCAGCTACGTCGCCAGTGGCACGATCAAAACCGCCCATCTGGAAAAAAAGGATTTACCAGGCCGCCTGAAGGTGCTGTTTGACGGCGTGCGTGAAGTCACTGAGCGCTACCAGCCAGATTGCTCATCAGTCGAGATTGTTTTTGTCAACGTCAACCCGCAGTCCACCCTGCTGCTGGGCCAGGCACGCGGGGCCTGCATCACGGCGCTGGTGTCGCTTGATGTGCCAGTCGCGGAATACACGGCTCTGCAACTCAAGCAGGCCGTAGCGGGTTACGGCAAGGCGGGTAAGGCAGAGGTGCAGCAGATGGTGATGCGACTGTTGAAGTTGCCCACCTTGCCAGGCAAGGACGCGGCCGATGCGCTGGGCCTGGCGATCACGCATGCGCATGCCGGCCGCGCAAGCGCCGTTATGGCGGCAGCACTTAAAAAGCGCTAATGCGCGTCAAGTCAGGCGCTGGAAGATCAGCACAGCAAAAAAGCCAAAGCCTGCCAGTAGCGTCCACTTCAAAACGATCAAACCAAAGTTTTTGTAGCGCGCTTGCCCGGTACCGACGTACAACAGGAACAACACCGCACAGGCCAGCAGCAACAGCAAGACGAGAGCGCGTAGAGCCGGCATGAGGGGCTGCTTTGGTTGGCGTGACTACCAGGCCGGTGCCAATGTGGCAAAACCTTTGGGAGCGCGCTTTTCGTCTTCAAACGTGACCACCTCAAAGGCATCTGGTTGCGCCAGCAGTTCTCGCAGCAGTTTGTTGTTCAAAGCATGGCCCGAGCGAAACGCGCTGTAGGACGCTAACAGCGGCTTGCCCAATAAATGCAGGTCGCCCATCGCATCGAGAATTTTGTGCTTCACAAATTCATCGCTGTAGCGCAAGCCCTCGCTGTTGAGCACCTTGTAATCGTCCATCACGATGGCGTTGTCCAGCCCACCGCCCATGGCCAGGCCGTTGGCACGCATCATCTCAACATCTTTGGTAAAGCCAAAGGTTCGCGCTCTGGCAATGTCGCGCGTGTAGGAACCTGAGCTCATGTCGAACTCCACCCGCTGGCCTGTTGAATCGACCGCTGGGTGGTCAAAATCAATTTCAAAACTGAGTTTGTAGCCATTATAGGGAGACAGACGCGCCCACTTGGTGGTGGGACCTTCGCCTTCACGCACCTCAACCGTTCTCAGGAGGCGAACAAAGCGCTTGGGCGCATTTTGCAATTCAATACCCGCAGATTGCAGCAAGAACACAAAGGAGGAGGCAGACCCATCCAGAATGGGCACCTCTTCAGCAGTGATGTCGACATACAGGTTGTCCAAACCAAGGCCAGCACAGGCGGACATCAAATGCTCCACTGTGAACACCTTGGCGTTGCCGTTGGATATGGTCGATGCGAGGCGAGTGTCTGTCACCGCCAATGCCGAAATGGCGATGTCCACAGGCTGCGGCAAATCAACCCGGCGAAAAACAATGCCCGTGTCAGGCGCAGCAGGCCGCAAGGTCAACTCAACCCGCTGGCCGCTGTGCAGGCCAACGCCAACGGCTTTGGTCAGTGATTTGAGGGTTCTTTGAGCGAGCATGCCGGCATTTTAATTGACCGATCGCCCATTCAAGCAGGGGCCGCGGGACTGGCTTAGCCAGACCGCAGGCGCAGCGGCCCCCTCGGGGGGCAGGGAGCCACACGCAGTGGGCGACCGTGGGGGCAATATTAATCAGCTTGTTTGCGTAGGAAAGCTGGGATCTCAAAGTCATCCATGCCACCCGATGCCAGCGCGTCCACTTTGGCAGCCGCCTGCGTGCGGTTGGTACGCCACACGCTTGGCACAGCCATGTTGCCGTAGTCAGGTTGTGCTGAACCCGTCGACGACTGGCTTACCCCGACCATGTTGTTCATGCCAGCAACGGTATTCAAAGTAGGCGCATTGAAAGGCACGTTGTCGGTACCCGTGCGCAACACCTGCAGCGGCGGTGCGTGGCGGCGCACACCTTGGCGGCCGAGGCCGGTAGCAACCACGGTCACGCGAATATCATCACCGAGTTTGTCGTCGTAGGCCGCGCCGTAAATCACATGCGCGTCTGCCGAAGCGTAGGCCCGGATGGTGTTCATGGCCAACTTGGATTCGCTCAGTTTGAGCGAGCCCTTGGCGGCCGTGACCAGCACCAGAACGCCCTTGGCACCAGACAGATCGATGCCTTCAAGCAATGGACAGGCTACAGCCTGCTCGGCTGCAATGCGCGCGCGGTCGGGGCCATTGGCCACTGCCGTGCCCATCATGGCTTTGCCGGGTTCGCCCATCACGGTGCGCACGTCTTCAAAGTCGACATTGACGTTGCCGTACTCGTTGATGATTTCGGCAATGCCGCCAACCGCGTTTTTGAGCACGTCGTTGGCATGGGCAAAAGCCTTGTCCTGGGTCACCTCGTCGCCCAGTACTTCAAGCAGCTTTTCGTTCAGCACCACAATCAGTGAGTCGACATTGGCCTCTAGCTCGGCCAGACCCAGGTCAGCATTGGTCATGCGGCGGCCGCCTTCAAACTCAAAGGGCTTGGTCACCACACCAACCGTCAAAATACCCATCTCCTTGGCAATACGGGCAATCACCGGGGCAGCGCCTGTCCCGGTGCCGCCCCCCATACCGGCGGTGATGAACAGCATATGCGCACCATCAATGGCACTGCGAATGTCGTCCACCGCGAGTTCAGCTGCATCGCGGCCCCTGTCAGGTCTGCTGCCCGCACCCAGACCGCTACCGCCGAGCTGGATGGTCTTGTGCGCATTGCCACGGCTAAGCGCCTGTGCGTCGGTGTTGGCGCAGATGAACTCCACACCCTGCACGCCGCATTCAATCATGTGAGCGACAGCGTTTCCACCGCCGCCACCGACACCAATCACCTTGATTTGTGTGCCTTGGTTGAACTCTTCGATCTCAATCATTTCAATGCTCATGGTGAGCCTCCTGTTTCGTTAAATTGCAGTTGCCAAAAATTAGATTCATTGTTGTGAGGATCAAGTTTTCATGAAGGCGGATCTGCGCCTCCTGACCGGTTGTGCGGTGGCGCATTGGGTATAAAAGCCGGGTAGTGTTTCATTGGTTCAGTTCTAGAAAAAGTGGCCATCAGAAGTTCCCCACAAACCAGTCTTTGACCCGGCTGAACGCGTTGTGCACGCTGCCGGCTTTTTGCGAGACCTTGTAGCCGCGCATCCGCGCCAGACGCGCCTCTTCGAGCAAGCCCATGACCGTCGCAGCGCGCGCTTGCGCCACCATGTCGTACAGCGAGCTTGAATAGCGCGGAATACCGCGGCGCACGGGTTTCAAAAAAATGTCTTCGCCCAGCTCAACCATGCCCGGCATCACCGCACTGCCGCCAGTAATCACAATGCCGGACGACAGCACTTCCTCGTAGCCGGATTCGCGAATGACTTGCTGCACAAGAGAGTAAATTTCTTCGATGCGCGGCTCAATAACGCCTGCCAGCGCCTGCTTGCTCAGCATGCGGGGCGCACGGTCGCCCAGGCCGGGCACTTCAACCTGCGTATCTGGGTCGGCCAGCAATTGCTTGGCGTAGCCGCTTTCAACCTTGATGTCCTCTGCATCCTTGGTGGGGGTACGCAGCGCCATGGCAATGTCGCTGGTGATCAGGTCGCCAGCAATCGGGATAACGGCTGTGTGGCGAATCGCACCACCGGTAAAAATGGCCACATCGGTCGTGCCAGCACCAATGTCTACCAGCGCCACGCCCAGTTCCTGCTCGTCCTGTGTCAACACCGCCAAGCTTGATGCCAGCGGGTTAAGCATCAACTGATCAACTTCCAGACCGCAGCGGCGCACACACTTGATGATATTTTCAGCAGCACTTTGCGCACCGGTGACGATGTGCACCTTGGCTTCCAGCCGAATGCCGCTCATGCCAATCGGCTCGCGCACGTCCTGCCCGTCAATCACAAACTCTTGGGGTTCCACCAGAAGCAAGCGCTGATCGGTCGAAATGTTGATGGCCTTGGCGGTTTCAATGACACGGGCGACGTCTGCTTGCGTGACTTCCTTGTCTTTGACTGCCACCATGCCGCTCGAATTGATGCCGCGTATGTGGCTGCCGGTGATTCCTGTGTACACCCGGGAGATTTTGCAATCCGCCATCAGCTCGGCTTCTTTCAAAGCCTGCTGGATGCTTTGCACCGTTGCATCGATGTTGACCACCACACCGCGCTTGAGCCCATTGCTTGCAGCAATACCCAGGCCCGCGAGCTTGAGCTCGCCGCCGGGCATGACCTCTGCCACCACCACCATGACCTTGCTGGTTCCAATATCCAGCCCCACCACCAGGTCTTTGTATTCTTTGGCCATAGCTTTACCTTTTTACTTTCTTGTCGTCTTTGTCACCCGGATTCAAAGTGGTGACGCCTTTTAGCTTGAGCGCATAGCCGTTGCTGTAACGCAAGTCGGCAGATTCGAGATCACGGCCATAGCGGGATGACACCTGGCTCAAAGTGGCTATAAAACGCTGCGTGCGGCTTTCAATATCGCCAGACGAGCCGTGACCCATTTCGATGCTGGCGCCGTTCTCGAAACGCGCTCGCCAGCTACCTTGACCCGTCAGCTCCAGGCGTTCGATCGTCATGTCCAGCTTGGCAAACTGCGCAGACACCAGGCGGTACACCTGAAGCACCACCGGTGCTTGACCCACCGGGCCATTGAGCTGCGGCAAATCGGCGGATTCAACCTCGGCCTGGTTGGCCTCAAATACCTCGCCAAAGCTGTTCACCAAGCGGGTATCGCCCTCAGGCCCCCAGTACGCAACCGCCTGATGTTCCTGCAAGACCACTTTCAAGCGGTCGGGGAACTGGCGCTGAACAACGGCTTTGCGAACCCAGGGGACGGACTCAAAAACAGCGCGGGTCTGGCTCAGATTGACTGTGAAAAAATTGCCCGCCAAATGGGGGGCCACATTGGCGCGCAGCGTGACGGCATTGTTGTGCACCACGTCACCCTGAACGGCAATGGCACTGAGGCTAAACAGCGGCAGGCGTTGTAGCCAGGACATCGCCATGGCCAGCAGCATCAGCACAAACACCCAGCCAAACGCTGTCGATACCGCGTTCATCAACCGAATGTCCGCAGGTATGGCGGTAGCCGCTGGCAGTGGCAAGGTGCGTCTCAAGTGATGGCTCCTTGAGTTGCTGCAGGCTTGGTTTCGTAATCCAGCGCAGCGGAGTTCAAAATCTCAAGGCACAGATCTTCATAAGACAGACCTACAGCACGCGCCGACATGGGTACCAGCGAATGCCCGGTCATGCCGGGCGACGTGTTGACCTCCAGCAGGAAGGGCTTGCGGGTTTGCTTGTCGATCATCACATCAGCACGCGCCCAGCCCCGGCAATTGAGCGTGCGATAGGTCTGCAGTACCAGCTCCTGAATGGCCTTTTCTTCCCCTTGCGGCAGACCACAGGGCACCAGGTACTGGGTGGTGTCTGTGAAGTATTTGTTCTGGTAATCGTAGTTGCCGTCAACAGCTTCGATACGGATAAGGGGCAAGGCATAAGCCTGGCTGCCAGCGCCCAGTACCGGGCAAGTCACTTCATCGCCATCAATGAACTGCTCACACAAAATATCGGCATCCAGCTGCGCCGCCTGTTCAACGGCGGCCGCCATATGAGAGGCATCCATGACCTTGGTCAGTCCAAGCGACGAGCCTTCGCGTGATGGCTTGACGATCAGCGGCAGACCCAATTGAACAAGTGCTTGTTGGACATCCTGCGCGGTATAAGCACCGCGCTGAAGCAAGACATGTTGCGGCATGGGCACACCAACAGCTACCAGCACTCGCTTGGTCATGACCTTGTCAATGGCCATGCTGGAGGCCATCACGCCAGAGCCGGTGTAGGGGATGCCCATCAGTTCAAGTGCGCCCTGCACCGTGCCGTCTTCGCCAAAGCGTCCGTGCAGCGCTATAAAGCAGCGGTCAAAGCGGTCCGTTTTCAGTTCACACATGGGGCGCTGCGCAGGGTCAAACGCATGGGCATCAACACCGCGTGACAACAACGCCGTCAGTACGCCCTGACCCGACATGAGCGAAATGTCACGCTCTGCTGACTGCCCGCCCATCAGAACCGCTACTTTGCCGAAATCAGCGTGATTTTGAACGTTATTTCGGCTCATAAAGCCCTACTTTCCTGTGCTGGGAGCTCATTTTTTTGTAGCATATTCAACACTTTTTGGGGCACACTGCCAATGGAGCCTGCGCCCATACAAAGCACCACATCGCCACCCTTCGCGTTGTCGATGATGACCTGCGGCATGGCTTCAATGGCGTCAACAAACACCGGCTCTACCTTGCCGGCTACACGCAGGGCGCGGCTGAGCGAACGGCCGTCTGCAGCAACGATAGGGGCTTCTCCAGCGGCATACACCTCAGACAGCAGCACCACATCAGCCAGACCCATGACCTTGACGAAGTCTTCAAAACAGTCGCGTGTGCGGGTGTAGCGATGCGGCTGAAAGGCCAGCACCAGTCGTCTGCCAGGAAACGCGCCCCGGGCTGCCGCCAGGGTTGCGGCCATTTCAACAGGGTGATGGCCATAGTCCTCAATGACCGTGAACACGCCGTCATTGTTGGCGGGCATATCGCCATAACTTTGAAAACGCCGGCCGACGCCTTTGAATTCAGCCAGCGCCTTTTGCACTGCTGAATCAGGCACATTCAATTCAACAGCCACGGCAATCGCCGATAAAGCATTGAGGACGTTGTGCTCACCCGGCAAATTCAGGATCACTTCCAGATCCGGCAAGGTGACACCATTGCGCCGTAGGGCGGTGAAATGCATTTGCGCACCGACGGGTCTGACCTTGACAGCACGCACCTGGGCATCTGCATTGAAGCCATAACTGGTAATGGGACACGTCACCAAGGGCATGATGCTTTGAACAGCGGCGTCATCGGTGCACAAAATGGCGGTGCCGTAAAAAGGCATGCGGTGCAGAAAATCAACAAATGCTTTTTTCAGCTTGCCAAAGTCATGGCCATAAGTTTCCATGTGGTCGGCATCGATGTTCGTCACCACGGCCATCACGGGCAGAAGGTTTAAAAACGATGCATCTGACTCATCGGCTTCGACCACGATGTAGTCGCCTGAACCGAGTTTGGCATTGGCGCCTGCGCTATTGAGCCTGCCGCCGATCACATAGGTCGGGTCTAGCCCGCCCTCGGCCAAGATGCTGGCAACCAGACTGGTCGTGGTGGTTTTTCCGTGCGTCCCAGCAATGGCAATGCCCTGCTTGAGGCGCATCAACTCGGCCAGCATCAAGGCGCGCGGCACCACAGGAATGCGCTTGTCGCGGGCAGCCAGCACTTCAGGGTTGTCAGCCTGCACGGCAGTCGACGTGACGACTGCATCGACGCTTGCCAGATTATTTGCCGCGTGGCCCACAAAGGTTTTGATGCCCAAGCCGGACAAGCGCTGCAAAGTGGAACTGTCCGACAGGTCTGAACCTGAAATCACATAACCCAGGTTATGCAGCACCTCGGCAATACCCGACATACCGGAGCCACCCAGACCAATGAAGTGAATGTTCTTGATGGCGTGTCTCATGTTGCCAGTTCCTCGCAGGCTGCCACCATACGTTTTGTCGCTTCTGTTTTTTGCATTTTTTTGGCTTTTAACCCAATATCCAAGAGCGTGACACGGTCTGTTTTTTGCAGCAAATCTGCAAGTGTGGAAGGGGTCAAATCGCTTTGGGCAACTTGCCATCCCGCGCCAGAGGCCACCAAAAACCTGGCGTTGCTGGTTTGGTGGTCATCTACAGCTGACGGAAAAGGCACGAAAAGCGCGGCGGCACCAACGGCAGCAATTTCGGTGACTGTGCTGGCCCCGGCGCGGCAGACAATCAGGTCTGCGTCAGCAAATGCACTTGCCGTGTCGTCGATGAAAGGGGTGAGCGTTGCTTCAACACCGGCGGCCTGATAGTTGGCGCGCAACTCGTCAATTTGCTTTGCGCCGCTTTGATGAACCACCACAGGACGCGACTCTGGCGCCATCAGTGCCAGCGCCTGCGGCACCACAGCGTTCAAGGCCTTTGCCCCCAAACTGCCCCCGACCACCACCAGACGCAGTGGTCCGGTACGCCCTGCAAAGCGCGCTTCAGGATCGGCCTGACTTGTGAAGGCAGGCCGCAAGGGATTGCCAATCCATTCGGCATTCTGGAGCACATCTGGAAACGCCGTGAAAACCCGATCAGCCAGCTGCGCCAAAACCTTGTTGACCATGCCCGCGACTGAATTCTGTTCATGCAGCACAAGTGGCTTACCCAACAAAACCGCCATCATGCCCGCCGGAAAGGCAATGTAACCACCCAAGCCAATCACCACGTTCGGCTTGACTCGGCGTATCACCTGAATGCTTTGCCAGAAGGCTCGAAGCAAACGCACCGGCAGAAAAGCCAATGTCACAGGACCCTTGCCGCGCACACCTGAAAAGTCAATCGTTTCGAACGCGAATCCGCGTGGCGGTACAAGCTGGCTTTCCATACTCGGATTGTTCAGGGTGCCGTTGCCGCCCAGCCAATGCACACGCCAGCCTTTGTCACGCAAGGCTTCGGCGACTGCCAGGCCTGGGAAAATATGTCCGCCTGTGCCGCCAGCCATCACGAGAGCGCAACGCTGCGTCATGCGCGACCCCCCCGCATGAGCAATCGATTTTCGTAGTCAATCCGCAGGACCACAGCGAGCGAAATCAAATTCATCAGGATCGCCGAACCGCCATAGCTCATCAGGGGTAATGTCAGGCCCTTGGTGGGCAGCGCGCCCAGATTCACGCCGATATTGATAAAGGTTTGAAAACCAAGCCAGATCGCAATGCCCTGGGCCGTCAGGCCGGCAAACAGCCGGTCGAGCGCAATGGACTGGCGGCCAATGTGCATGATGCGTCTGACCATCCACATGAACAGGCCAATCACGACCAGCACGCCGACCAAGCCAAACTCTTCGCCAATCACGGCCATCAAGAAGTCTGTGTGGGCCTCGGGCAACCAGTGCAATTTTTCAACACTTCCGCCCAGACCCACCCCAAAAATCTCGCCGCGCCCGAACGCGATCAAAGAGTGTGTGAGTTGGTAACCCTTACCTATTGCATTGGTGTCGCTCCAGGGATCCAGGTAAGCAAAAATACGCGCACGGCGGTATTCGTTGAATGCGATCATCAAGCAAAAGGCACCGGCCAGGATTGTCGCAATCAGAAAAAACATGCGGGCGTTGACACCGCCGAGAAACAGGATGCCCATGGCGATCACGGCGATCACCATGAACGCACCCATATCGGGCTCGGCTAGCAACAAGACACCGACCACACCAACGGCCGCGCCCATGGGCAACACTGCGCGCCAAAACTTTTCTTTGACGTCCATCTTGCGAACCATGTAATCTGCCGCGTAAAGAAGAACCGCAAATTTGGCAAGTTCGGATGGCTGAAAATTCATGAAGCCAAGTGGCAACCAGCGACGCGCGCCGTACACCACCTTGCCCACACCTGGTATTAGTACCAGCATCAGCAAAATCAGCGACGTTACAAACAACCAGGGTGCCAGCTTTTCCCAGGTGGCCACCGGCACCTGAAATGCCAGCAAGGCCACCACGAAAGCCACCACCAGCGAAAACACATGACGGAACAAAAAATGCGTGTGCGCGTAACGAGAAAACTTGGGGTTGTCAGGCATCGCCACGGATGCCGAGTACACCATCACCAGCCCAAACATCAAGAGCGCCAACGTGACCCACACCAGAGCCTGATCAAAGCCTGCCAGAGTGACGGGTGCCGAACCCGACCCTTGCAGGCTTTGTCTGTTCAGCCGCACTGGCAGAGCGTCAGGTGCCGTCTTGTCCGAGCTGCCCCATTGGGAAAGCCAGCCCAAAAGACGCGAACTCATCGTGGCGCTTGTCCTCACAGCATGACCCCCTCTTCAAGGGCCAGTGCCTGTACCGCTTCGCAAAACGCTCTGGCGCGGTGCTCATAGTTGTCAAACATGTCAAAGCTGGCACAGGCGGGGGACATCAGCACAGCATCTCCCGCCAATGCGTGCCTAGAAGCCAGGCTGACCGCTTCCTGCATGGATTCAGCGTCGAGCAAAGTGACGGCACTGTTGTCCAGCGCAGCCTTGATCAATGGCGCATCGCGTCCTATCAGGATCACGGCCCGTGCAAAGCGCGACATCGGACCAGCCAAAGGCGAGAAGTCCTGGTCTTTGCCAACCCCGCCCAAGATCACGACCAATTTGCGTTGTGCACCCAGGCCAGAAAGCGCAGCAACGGTGGCACCGACGTTGGTGCCTTTGCTGTCATCAAAATACTCAACGCCGTTGATGACGGCGACGGACTCAACACGATGCGGCTCGCCCCGGTACTCGCGCAGACCGTACAGCATCGGGCTCAGCGTGCAGCCTGCGGCAGTGCTGAGTGCCAGTGCTGCCAGCGCGTTGGTAGCATTGTGCAAGCCGTGAATGCGCAACGCCTCCATTGGCATCAGGCGCTGAATGTACAACTGTGCCTCGTCGCTTTTCTCACCCCGTTTGCGTTTGATGGTTTCGTCAAGCTCTGCTGCACGTACCAGCCATGCCATGCCGTTCACATTTTCGATGCCGTAGTCACCGGGCCGCTGCGGCTCGTCATGGCCATAGGTCAGGTAGCCACGCAGGGGCTTGCCCTTGACCGGCGCGGGGACAGCAGCCATGACCAGCGGGTCGTTGCGATTGAGCAGCATCAGGCCAGCTTGGCCATAAATGTTATTTTTAGCCTGTGCATAGGCTTCAAAAGTGCCATGCCAGTCCAGATGGTCCTGGGTAATGTTCAGCACTGCCGCCACGGCGGGTTCGAAGTTCTGAATGCCGTCTAATTGAAAGCTGGACAGCTCCAGCACCCATACTTCAGGCAAGGTGTCGGTGTCGAGTTTTTCGGCCAGCGTATCGAGCAAGGTGGGGCCAATGTTGCCAGCGACTGCCACCGTTTTACCAGCCCGCTCTGCCAATTGGCCGGTCAATGAGGTCACGGTTGTCTTGCCGTTGGTCCCTGTGATGCCAATGACTTGCGGGGCATAGGCAGTGCCCTCTTTCAAGTCGCTCAATGCCTGCGCGAACAGGCTGAGTTCATTGCCAACAACCAGGCCGCTTGCAGCGGCAGCAGCATTCACAGCAGCAGTCGATGCAGGACTTAAACCAGGGCTTTTAACCACCATGTCAAACGGTGCAAACCCGTCCACTGTATCGAGCAAGGCAGCATCCATCTCTGCCTGAACAAACCGAGCCGACGGCACACTGACGCGCAGCGCGGCAAGTTGGGGCGGCTCGGCTCTTGTGTCCGCCACGGTGACTTGCGCGCCGCACCTGGCACACCAGCGGGCCAGCGCCAGGCCAGAGCTGCCCAAGCCCAGCACAAGAACGTGTTTGTCGGCCAAGTGTTTCATCGGAGCTTCAAGGTTGAAAGGCCCACCAGACACAGCAGCATGGTGATGATCCAGAAGCGCACCACGACTTGCGTTTCCTTCCAGCCGCTTTTTTCAAAATGATGGTGCAAAGGCGCCATTTTCAAAATCCGCCGGCCCTCGCCAAAACGCTTTTTGGTGTACTTGAAGTAACTGACCTGAAGCATCACCGACAACGCTTCGACGACGAAAATGCCGCCCATGATGGCCAACACGATTTCCTGGCGAACGATGACTGCAATCGTGCCCAGAGCCGCACCCAGCGCCAGAGCCCCCACATCACCCATGAAAACCTGTGCGGGATGCGTGTTGAACCATAAAAAGGCCAGGCCACTGCCCGCCATGGCAGCGCAAAAGATCATCAGTTCGCCCGAGCCTGGTATGTGCGGAAAGAACAGGTACTTTGAGTAGACCGCGCTGCCAGTCACGTAGGCAAACACACCCAGGGCAGAGCCCACCATCACCACGGGCATGATGGCCAGACCGTCCAGACCGTCCGTCAGATTGACGGCATTGCTCGACCCGACGATGACCAGATAAGTCAGGACGACAAAGCCAAACACACCCAGCGGGTAACTGACCTCTTTGACGAACGGCAGAAGAAGGCCGGCCTTGGGCGGCAGACTGACATCAAAGCCGGATTGCACCCAGCTGACAAACAGGCCCATCACCTTCAGGTTAGAGCTTTCCGAAATGCTGAACACCAAATACAGCGCCGCAATTAGGCCAATGGCAGATTGCCACAGGTATTTCTCGCGCGAGCGCATGCCCTCTGGGTCTTTGTGAACCACCTTGCGCCAATCGTCAGCCCAGCCGATGGCACCGAATCCCAGGGTGACCAGCAACACAATCCAGACGAAACGGTTGGACAAATCCGCCCACAACAGGGTTGAAATAGCGATACAAAGCAAGATCAAAACACCACCCATGGTGGGCGTTCCCGATTTGCTCAGATGCGTTTGCATGGCGTATTCGCGAATGGGCTGGCCAATTTTCAGAGCTGCCAGTCTGCGGATAACGATCGGCCCGGCCACCAAACCCATCAGCAGCGCGGTCAACGCCGCCATCACGGCACGAAACGTCAGGTACTGAAACACCCGGAAGAATCCAAATTCAGGCGACAGGGTCTGAAGCCATTGACCCAGGTTGATCAGCATAAGGTGTCCTTTTGTTGTTCTTGTATTGAGACGACTACACGTTCCATCTTCATGAAGCGCGACCCCTTGACGAGCACGCTGTTGACATTTGGCAGTTGCGCAAGTACGGCCTGTTTCAGTGCTTCCACATCATCAAAATGTCGTTCCTTGCCAAAGCTTTGACCGGCCAAACGGGCCTGCGTACCAAGGGTGTAAAGATCGTCGATGCCCTGCGCTTTTGCCCAGCGTCCCGCCTCGGCATGAAACTGCGGACCCTGGTCTCCCACCTCACCCATGTCACCCATCACCAGCAGGCGTGGGCCTGGCAATGTTGCGAGCACGTCAATGGCAGCGTGCATCGAGTCCGGGTTGGCGTTGTAGGTGTCATCAATCAGCGTGACAGGTCGGCCTTCAAAGAGAATCTGAATCGTGCGCGAACGTCCCTTGACAGGCTCGAACCCACTCAAGCCGCTTGAAATGCATTCAAGTGGCACACCAGCGGCCAATGCGCAGGCTGTGGCAGCCAATGCATTTTTCACGTTGTGCATGCCTGCAACAGCCAGCGTGAAAGCCAAAGGTCCTTGTGGTGTTTTTGCTGTCACCTGCCAGCCCGTACCCCTCCAGTGGGCGTCAGCTGTGACATCTGCTTTGCCTGCAAGCGCGAACGTGAGCAGCGAACGGGTTCCCGCCTTTTTCATCCACACTGCTGAATAGTCGTCATCCGCCGGAAATACAGCAACCCCCTCAGGCCCCAAGGCATCGATCACAGCTGCGTTTTCATGTGCCACTGCTTCAACCGTGCCCATGAACTCCAGGTGCTCACGCTGCGCGTTGTTGACGAGAGCGACAGTGGGTCTGGTGATGCGGGCAAGATAAGCAATTTCGCCAGGGTGGTTCATGCCAAGCTCGACGACACCTATGCGGTGATTCGCCGTCAATCGCAGCAGCGTTAACGGCACGCCAACATCGTTGTTCAAATTACCTTCGGTGGCAAAGGCCTGGGCTGGCTGAAAAGTACGCAAGATCGATGCGATCATTTGCGTCACCGTGGTTTTGCCGTTGCTGCCCGTCACAGCAATCAGCGGCAAGTCAAATTGACGGCGCCAGCCAGCCGCCAACTGACCCAAGGCTTTTCTGGAATCGTTGACTTGCACACCCGGCAAGCCGGCTTGCGCCAGTCCGTGCTGCGCCAGCGCTGCAACAGCACCCTGCGATTTGGCTTGCAGCAAAAAATCATGTGCGTCAAAGTTGTCACCTTGGAGCGCAACAAACAAATCACCCGCTTTCAAGCTGCGCGTATCGGTGTGCACACGCATGATGTCAATATGGCCGTCTCCGACCAGCTGGGCGGCATCGACCCAGCTTGATGCCTGTTGTAAGGTCATCATGAGCCTGCTCCCACCGGTTGGCGCGCGTTCAGGGCAGCGCGGGCATGAAGCTGGTCTTCAAACGGGTATTTCACGCCGCCAATGTCCTGGCTGGTTTCATGGCCCTTGCCTGCCAGCAACACCACGTCCTCAGGCTTTGCATTTGCGATGGCTTGAACAATCGCCTGAGCGCGGTCAGATTGCACATGCACTGATTCATGCTGCGCATCGTGTCGGGTCAAACCCAGCAAAATCTGGCTGATGATGGCTGATGGGCTTTCGCTGCGCGGGTTGTCGCTGGTCACGACGATGTGGTCTGAATACTTTTGGGCCATCGCTGCCATCAGGGGACGTTTTGTAGTGTCGCGATCACCGCCGCAACCAAACACGCACCACAAGCGCCCGCCCCTGTCATCGGCGACAGGACGAAGCGCCACCAGAACCTTTTCAATCGCATCGGGTGTGTGCGCGTAGTCGATCACCACCAGCGGTGTACCCGCTTCACCCAGAGTATTCAGGCGACCCGGTACAAGGGGTAAAGAGCAGCAGGCTTTGGCAGCGTCTTCCAGGGGCACGCCCAAGGCACGCATCGCGCCCAGTACCCCCAAAAGATTCGAGACGTTGTACAAGCCCACCGCCGGGGTGGTCACTTCCCGGCGCTCCACGCCTTCGACAACAAAAAATTTCAGGATGCTGCCGCTTTGTTGAATCGCCTCGGCCTGCAAGCGGGCAGGCTGACCGATAGAAACCGTCCACACATCCAGACCTGATGACTTGAGTTTTTCATGCAAAAACTGGCCACGCGCATCGTCTGTATTGATGACGGCAGATGCCAGAGCGGGCCATGCAAAAAGCGACTCCTTGGCCGACCAGTAGTTTTGCATGGACCCGTGATAGTCCAGATGGTCCTGCGTGAAGTTGGTGAACACGGCGACCTGAAACTGCGTTCCATCCAGCCGCTGCTCGGCGATACCGATGGACGACGCTTCAATCGCGCAGGCCGCAAAACCTTCATCCACAAATCGTCTCAACTGCTGCTGCAACAAGACCGGGTCTGGTGTGGTCAGGCCATTGCAAACCATCGCCTCAGGAGCGCCGATGCCCAGCGTGCCAACCATCGCACATTTTCGGTGGAGCTTACCCAGTGCGTGCGTTAACCACCACGCGGTGGATGTTTTACCGTTGGTTCCGGTGATGGCAACGGTTTGTAGGTGCTTGCTGGGTTCTTCAAAATACGCTGCTGCTATTGGCGCTGCTGCGCTTTTGAGTCCGGCATAAGCGGCAACTTTTCCGCCTGAAAAACCATACTTTTCAACCCCATCGGCATCCACCAGGCATGCGTTCGCTCCGACCTTCAGCACATCGTTGACGTATTGACGCGCATCGCTGGCAGCACCAGGCCAAGCCATAAAGCCGTCACCAGCCTGAACCCTTCGGCTGTCCGCGTACAGACTGCCGGTTGTCCGCGCACGCAACCAGCTGGCAGCTTCAAGAGGCGTATGCAGTTGCGTGATCAAAACGACTCCTCCACCGCATCGGTCACAATTTGCGGCTTAACAGACATATCAGGCTGCACGCCTTTCATGCGCAGCGCCTGCTGTACAAGTTCGCTGAAGACGGGCGCTGCCACGTCACCGCCGTAATACTTCCCAGCCCGCGGCTCGTCAATCATCACCGCCACAATCACGCGCGGTTTGTCAATCGGTGCCATGCCGACAAACCAGCCCCGGTATTTCCTGTCCTTGTCGGTGCCATAACTTTTACCGACCTGCTTGTAGGCCGTACCCGATTTTCCGCCAACTGAATAACCCAGCGTCTGCGCCTTTTGCCCGGTACCGCCAGGGCCAGCGGCCATTTGCAGCATGGTGCGAATTTCGGATGCTGTCTGGCTGGAAAAAACCTGCACCCCTGTTGCAGGCTCATCACTTTTGAGCATGGTGGCAGAGATGACTTGCCCGTCGTGACCAAACACGGTGTAAGCCCGCGCCATCTGGAACAACGATGCAGACAAGCCATAGCCATAAGACATGGTGGCCTGCTCAATCGGTCGCCAGGTCTTATAAGGCCGCAAGCGGCCCGACACGACGCCTGGAAAGGTAATTTGCGGTTTTTGGCCAAACCCCGCCTGTGAAAATACCTCCCACATTTCGCGAGGCTGCATCTGCATCGCCATTTTGACCGTGCCAACATTGCTGGATTTCTGAATCACTTCCTGCACCGTCAGCACGCCATGGGGATGCGAATCTGAAATTGTCGATCCGGTGATTTGTATGCGGCCGGGCGCCGTCTGGATGGGAGTTTGAGGTTTGACCCGGCCCGTCTCCAGTGCCAGCCCAACAGTAAAGGCCTTCATCACCGAGCCAGGTTCAAAAGTATCGGTCAGGGCGCGGTTACGCGTCTGGTTGCCTGTCATGTTTTGACGCTTGTCAGGCACATAACTTGGATAGTTGGCCATCGCCAGAACTTCGCCAGTGATGGCGTCGAGCATCACCGCACTGCCGGCAACCGCCTTGTTGGCAATCACTGCATCACGCAGCTTTTGATAGGCGACAAATTGCATTTTGCTGTCAATGGACAGCTGCAGGTCTTTGCCATCGACTGGCGGCACTTGTTCACGAGTGTCTTCCACCACGCGGCCCAAGCGGTCTTTGATCACACGGCGTGAACCTGGCCTGCCGCCCAGTTCCTTATTGAAAGCCAGTTCCATGCCTTCCTGACCACGGTCTTCAATGTTGGTAAAGCCCACCACGTGCGCGATGGTTTCGCCCTCAGGATACTGACGCTTGTATTCCTTGCGCTGATAAATACCCTTGATGCCAAGTGCAGTAATTTTTTGCGCGACGTCATCGTCCACCTGACGCTTTAGCCAGACGAAATTCTTATCCTCATCAGCCAGTTTTTTATTCAGGTCTGCCAGCGGTAACGCCAGAAGCCGGGCCAGTTCAGTCAGTTGTGCATTGCTGGCATTGATGTCTTCAGGAATAGCCCAGATACTGGGCGCAGGAACACTGGAGGCCAGTATCAGCCCGTTGCGGTCCAAAATGCGGCCGCGATTGGCGGGCAGCTCCAGCGTTCGCGCAAAACGGACCTCGCCCTGCTTTTGAAAAAACTCATTGCCCAGTACCTGCACGTAGGCCGCGCGGCCAGCGAGCCCGGCAAAAGCCAGTGCAATTGCCGCCACAATAAATTTGCTGCGCCAGACAGGCGTCTTGCTGGCCAGCAGCGGACTGGACGTGTACTGCACACTGCGGCTCATTTTGCGACTCCCGTCACGGTGCCATCTTTGTGCGACACATACTGCGTAATGGCTGGCGTTACCGTGCGCATCTGCAGCTTGTCCTTGGCCAGTTTTTCAACCCGCAGTGGCGTGGCCTGGGCCCGTTTTTCAACTTGCAAACGTTCGTTTTCCGCTTCAAGCATACGATTTTTGGCGGTCGCTTTTTCAAGCTCAACATACAGCCTGCGTGACTCATACTGGGTGCGCACCAGATACAGCGCACTTGCCAAAACTGCGAGTAAAAGCACCAGATTGAGCCGCGTCATGCAGGCACCTCGGTGCGTTCGGCAATGCGCATCACGGCACTGCGCGCGCGCGGGTTGGCGGCTACTTCATCAGCACCCGGTTTGACGCGTCCCAGTGCATTCAGGCGCATGGCCTTGGGAGCCGCAAACGGCGCCCGGCGGTCAAACACGTCGCGCGAGTGCTCGGCGATGAATTGCTTGACGATGCGGTCTTCTAGCGAATGAAAACTGATCACGACCAAACGGCCTCCTGGTTGCAAAACGTTGAGTGACGCCGCTAACGCCTGACTGAGCTCTTCAAGCTCGGCGTTGATGAAAATCCGAAAAGCCTGAAACGTGCGCGTAGCCGGATCCTTGCCCGGCTCGCGGGTTTTGACCGCGCCAGCCACGATTTGGGCCAGCTCATGGGTGCGCTTGATGCTCCCCCGCTCCTGCCTTGCACGATCAATCGCCTTTGCAATCGGCCCAGCAAACCGTTCTTCTCCATAGTCACGAATCACCTCCGTGATGCTTTCTACGGATGCATCGGCAAGCCACTCGGCCACGTTCTGACCACGGGTGGTGTCCATTCGCATGTCCAGAGGCCCGTCCCCCCGAAACGAAAACCCTCGCGCCGCGTTGTCGATTTGGGGCGAACTGATACCCAGGTCCATCAGCAGGCCCGCAGCGCTTGATGGCGCCAGATTGGCGAGCTGATTGAAGCCCTCGTGGCGAATTGAAAATCGCGGGTCGCTGATGGAGCCCGCCTCCATAACCGCCTCCAGATCCTTGTCGAAGGCCGTCAGCTTTCCATGAGCCGAGAGTTGCGAAAGCATCAGTCGGGAGTGTCCGCCGCGCCCGAAGGTCGCGTCGATGTAGTGTCCGTCTGGCGAGATGCGAAGCGCTGCAACTGCTTCGTTCAACAAGACGGTGCGGTGTGTCCATGGGTCCTGCACCATCATCTTTCTAAAACGAGAAGTCCCTGAAGACGTCAGGCATATCGCCTTTCATCTGCTCGGATTCTTGTGCTGAGTAGGTTGATGCATCCCAAAGTTCAAAATAGCCGCCCATGCCAAGCAACACGGTGTCTTTGCTAATGCCTGCTGCTGCGCGCAGCTCTGGCGACACCAGTATGCGTCCGGTCGCATCCATGTCGACGTCCATCGCGTTGCCCAAAAAGATCCGCTTCCACCACTGCGCCTGCATGGGCAGAGAGGCGATCCGCTCGCGGAATTTTTCCCACTCGTTGCGCGGGAAAATCATCAGGCAGCCGTGTGGGTGACGGGTGATGGTGAGCTGACTGCTGCTGGTGGCACTCAGCACGTCACGATGCCGAGTCGGCACTGACAGCCGGCCTTTGGTATCGAGAGCTAACGAAGACGCACCTTGAAACACGCTTAAAGTCCTTGAAAAACAGTTTTCACCACTAAATTGCACTTCTTACCACTTTATCAGGAAAGATTTGGCATGCAAGCGGTTTTAAACAAATTTTTTCAATGAAATCAAGGACTTAGAGGCAACATCAAAAATTGATAAAAACGAAAATCGTTCTAAATTAAGTACTTAGCGCATGTAGTGAAAGTGTTTGTTTAAGCCAAGCAGTACGGCGAGTCATTTTTTAAGCGGGTAGAACCGTGAAAGAAAACCGGCTTTAGGGTGCGGATTTTTATACGCAAGCCTGGGTTTGGCACAAAACTTCATTCAATATCAGCCGGCACTGGGAAATATTCGGTAGTCCTGGATCCGCTGACTGCCCCGGCATCAGCTGGGCACCAAAGACAGTGATGAATGAAATCGATGTCAGTCGACGCGCTCCGCCGCAGGCATGCCCCAGACGCCGTTCAGTGCCGCAGGCTTGGGCCAGTAAAGCCGCGCGTTGAGTAAAAACGGCTGACCCGCTTTCACCGGCAGCCAATTACTGCTTTTGCCAGCGGCCGGCTCGTTAGCCTGGATCCACACGTCTAGCGAGCCGTCGGGGTTGTAGACCAGCGGATCAAGGTCGCTGATGGCGTAGCGGCGCAGCCGGTTATCGATCAGGAAATTGTCGCTACCGTAGGCTGTGATGGACCAGAACGCCTTGACGGGTGGCAGTTCTGCGGGCGTGAAGTGCAGACGGTAGCGGTGGCTGCCGCTCAGGGGCTGCCCGGCGGCATCCACGCTGGTGTTGGGGTAGGTCGCGTCTGCCGGCAGATTTGCGCCCAGTCCGACCATGGCGACGACGGCGCGGGTGTTGTAGAAGGTGCCATAGTCGCCCAACATGGCAGGCGGCGTGGCCCAGCCGCGCACCAGATCACGTGGTTTTTTAAGTTCTTTGGCGACCTTCAAGTCTGCCAGCCAGCGGCCCAGGCTGATGGCTGCTTGGTCCAGTGCGCCCCAGTTGAGCGGCCGACCAGGAGCGATACCGATGCGTGAGAGCTTGACCAGCATGGGAGCGTCGGCGGCTGCCGCCGGGTTGTCCACCATCAGCCGCGCGAGCCGGGTAAAAAATTCAACAGTGCGCATGTCCTTCATCTGCTCCACGGGCGGGACAGGCTTGCTGCCCGCCGCTTGCCACGTCGGCTCAGTTGCAGGCTTGCCGGCCTGCCAGTCCGCCAGCAAGCGCAAGCTGATGCCGTCCTGCAGCGCATGCACCAGCGGGTAGTCGGCCGCGCCGTTGGTTTGCGTTCGACCGATCAGCCAAACTATTTGTGTAGGGGAGCGCAGCAGCGTCAGGCCAGTCGGCACCTGGCCGGCCCAATCACGACCGGCCAGCAGAAAGCGCCCGCCCGCAGTACCCGTGGTGCGCGTGCCGGGTGCAGCAAAAACATTGGTCCAGGCATCCATGAAAGGCATGACTTCGTAGCGTTTGTCATTGGCCGCCATTTCAAACACCCACGGGCCTTTTGCCATGTCGATAAAGCCCGTCGTGTACAGGGTATCGACATTCGGGCGCACCACATCTGTGAATCCCGCGTCAGGAAACTGGCGCACCTTGAGCAGCGTGTTCTCGGGTGCCAATGTCAGCGCGGCGTTGGCACGTGTGACGTCCATGATGACCAGCGGGTAGCCAAAAATATAGGCCTCTGCACCCAAAACGATCTGCTCGGACTTGGCATACAACACAGCGCCAATGACAAGCATCAGCGCCAGCAGGCCTGAAAAGATGCGCTTCAGTCGGGTCAGCCTGCGCGCAGCAGACAAGACGTGAGTTGTCATGGGCCGGGTGCCAGCAGCACGGTGCGAAAGCCCAGATGGCTGGCACCCAGATCATCGTCCTGCGGCTGGCGCGCACCGGAACGGTAACGCATGCAGTAATCAGGCGAGCATAAAAATGAGCCGCCTTTGATCACGCGCTGCCTCGCAGAGACAGTCGCCATGCCGCGCGGCACCTGGTCGGGCGGGCCGCCAGCAGACTCGCCGTGGCCAGGCCGGTAGGCGTCTGAGGTCAACTCCCACACGTTGCCAATCATGTCAAACAAGCCCAGCGCGTTGGGCGCGTAGCAGCCGACGGGAGCCAGCCCCACAAAGCCGTCTTCGCCCGAGTTGACGACGGGGAAAATGCCTTGCCAAGTGTTGGCCGCCTTGGGTTGCGCGTGGTCCCGGGCGGCTTGCGCCTGGCCTGCGCGCGCAGCCCATTCCCATTGCGCTTCGCTGGGCAGGGACCTACCCTTCCATTGCGCGTAGGCTTTGGCATCGGCAAAGCTCACAGCCACCACGGGAAACGATTCGTGCGCTTCAATACTGGTGGCCGGGCCGCCCGGGTGCCGCCAGTTGGCACCGGCTACATAGCGCCACCACTGCGTAGCGCTGCCCTGAGTGTTGACGTCTTTTGGCATCACAAACACAACGGCGCCTGGCTGGCGCATGTCAGCTGGCAGGCCCGGGTAGAGCTTTAGGTCGGGGCCACGTTCGGCCTCTGTGATGTAGCCAGTGGCTTTTACAAATTCTGCAAACTCAGCGTTGGTGACTTCAGTGCGGTCCATCCAGAAACCCGCCACGCTGGTTTTGCGAAGGGGCTGCTCTTCCGGGTAAACCGTGTCGCCAAGCTCAAAACTGTCAGCGGGCACCCAGACCATGCCGGGGTGCGGGCTGGCCGCAAGCTGCACAGGCAAAGCGCACGACATCTTTTCGGGCGTAGCGCGTTTTGCGGTGGGTCCCTGTTGATGTTGGGTGGACCACCACAGCCATGCAGCGGCCGTCAGGACCAGAGCAACACTCGTCGACCAGAAGATTTTTGTTTTTCGCGCAGACATGGGGGCTACTCCGGTATCACACGCAAACCACTGCGGCGCAAGCGTGGAATGTTCAACTCTAAAAAATCGCTTCCGCCCACGCTGCCCAGCCAGTCGCGCACTTGCGCCTGTCCCTGCGCGTTGGTTGCATGGTAAACATCCAGGGTGCGCTGCGCCATCCACAGCGTGTAGGGCATGGCGACCCGGCGAAAACGGCCTTCGCCCATGGGCATCTCGACATCATCGAGGCCGCGCGGCAGGGCCTTGCCGGGTGTCAAGCCGGGCAGCACTGCCAAAACCTGCCGGTTGATGCCCTCAAGCATGGGCAAAAATTCCTTGAAGATGATGCGAAAAATCGTCTCCAGCGTGGGCGCGATACGGTCATCTGCAAGCCATTCATCGTGGCTGCTGGTTTGGACCGGATGCGCCATGCGGTCTATCCAAGCGCGCAAGTGCGGGCGCGGCGCAATCAGCACGCGTGCAGGCCAGGGGTCGCGTCCCAAGTGGCCGTACATGCTGCCGACCAGACCAAAATCACCGACACCGGGGCGGCCACCAAACAAATACGGCTGCTGCTCAAAATGAGCATCCAGCAAGTCCAGCATCTGTGCCATCCAGCTGTCCATCAACCCATGCTGCTCAGGCCGCACGCCTACCGACGGCAGATAGCCGCGCAGGGTGCTGGCAACATAAGCCGCAGCGCGGCGCTGAACAAAGCCCGGAAACTGCGGCAGTAAAGCATGGCCGGCTTCTTTTTCAAACAAGGCGTAGTTCTCGGGATAGGTCCAACGGGTGTGCATGGCCATGGGTATCCACCACTCGTCACCCCAGGCCTCCATCAGCGACGACGCAAAGCGCTGCACCGGCGTGGACGGTTCAACCGGGCGATGCGGGTACACGGCCTCCATACGGTCCATGATGATGCTGGAGTCCTGTATCCATTCCCCTTCGGACGTGCACAACACCGGCATCACCGCTGCGCCAGTTTTGCGTTTGATGCGCCGCATCAGCGTCAGCAAGCTCACCGGCTGGTCTACAAAGGGAATCTGCTTGTAACGCAGATAACAAAGCACCTTGCCCGTGAAGTAGGAAAGGTGCCAGCCGTAAAGGGTTAGCTTTTGATGCACGTCGATGTCGATTCTTTTTAATGCTTGCCGCCAAAGCGCTGGCTCAAATTGGCAATGTACTGCTTAACCAGCCTCTCGTTTTCAGCGACCACAATGGGCGCAACGATACTCTTTATCAGCGCGGGCAGTGGCAACAGCAGCTCGCAGCGGCTGGTCAGCACCAGATGGGTGAAATTCCTTTTGTCGGTGATGGCCCAGCTACCGCTCATCTGGGCGTTGCCCTCGCCGGCAATTGGTGTCCAGACGACGCTGCACTTCTTTTGATCGACCACATAGTGGCACGCATAGACGGTTTGCATCGTCATCTGCGCGGGCCCCACCTTGTCCAGCTCCCAGCGGTAGCAGTTGCCACCAAGATCCACCAGTTTTTGCAGCTTGGGGAAAAAGCTGGCCGATGCCGGCACATCAGACAGCACGTCAAACACGTCAGCGGCAAGGGCGTTGACTTCAAATTCATAAGCCATCTCAAAAGGAACGGTCATGGCCATGGGATGCTTGTATGAACATAGTCCGAAAGACCCTAGTTATACCAATAGGTGTACTCGTCTTGCGGCGACTCCTTTTGGTCCAGTGTTTTGTCTATGGTGATCGGCAGCCCAATAAAAGACGACCACAGCGGCGCTGGCATGTTCGCGTGGTGCGCCTGCAGGAGGGCTTTTAACTGCGCCAGTTTTTGCGGCGCGGTGGCGGCCAGATTGAGCTTCTCGGTCGGGTCGGTATTCAGGTTAAAGAGCCAGTCCTTTTTGGGCTTTTCAGACATGATGAGTTTCCAGCCACCGTCCTGCACCGTGCGGTAAGGGCCATCGCGCCAAAACAGCGGGCGCGGCGGCTGGGGTGCTTGCTGCGCGGCCTTCTTGCCCAAAAAAGGCAACAGGTTAACGCCGTCCATCACCCGGTCAGTTGGCAAGCTACCCCCGGCAGCCGCTAACACCGTGGGCAAGATGTCGATGTTAGACACAGGCTGTTTGTACTGCGTTCCTGCCGCGATACGCCCCGGCCACTTGGCCACATAGGGCACATGCAAGCCGCCTTCGAATTGCGTCAGCTTCCATCCGCGGTAGGGTTGGTTGACCTCGGGTATGCCAATGTAGCCGGGCGCGCCGTTGTCACTGGTGAAGATGACGATGGTGTTGTCATCGAGGCCCTCTTCGCGCAGCGTCTGCAGCACGCGGCCAACGCTGCGGTCCACCGACTTCACCATGGCCGCATACACCCGCCGTCTGTGGTCAGGGATGTGGGGCAGCGCGTCGTAGTCGGCCTTGCTGGCCTGCAGCGGCGTGTGCACTCCCCAGTGCGCCAGGTACATGAAGAAGGGCTGGTTCTTGTTACGTTTGATGGCGGTGACCGCCTCGTCGGTAAAGTAGTCGGTCAGGTATTTGGCTGGCTCAAACCACTTGCCGCCGTTGTAGCTCACACCAAAACGCATGTTGGGCCAGAGAAATTTGTCGATCGGGTCAAAGTCCTGTTTGGCGTTGACAACCCTGGCGTCTTTCTCGGGCAGGTAAAGACCGCTTTCCATGAACAGGCTCTCGTCAAAGCCCTGGTTGTTGGGCCGCATCTCGGGCGTGCTGCCCAAATGCCATTTGCCGATATGGATGGTGTGGTAAGCGCGCGCCTTGAGCAGTTCGGCCATGGTCTGCTCGGACGGCGGCATGCCCAGATCGTTAAATTTTTTGGCGTCAGCGGCCTGTTGCTTGTCGACAAGCGCCGGGCGAAGCCTGGTGGGGTCGGCATAGAGTTCGCCCGCCACGCGCGCCATGGCACCGGGCGTTGGCGTGAACTCAACCCCAAAGCGCCACGGGTAACGCCCCGTCATCAGCGCGGCGCGCGAGACGGTGCACACCGCAGCAGCGGCATAGCCCTGGTCAAAGCGTACACCGTCACGGGCGATCGCATCGATATGGGGCGTGGGCACGCCCTGCGCCCCGTGACCGCCGCCGTAGGTGGTGACGTCGTTGAAGCCGAGATCGTCCGCAAGGATGACAATGATGTTGGGGGGGCGCTGCGCCAGCGGCTTGTCGGCCTGCGTCGGTCCGGCCACCCAAGGCACCGCGCGGTTCGCATCACGCGGATTGATGATGTCGGTGTACCAGCCCAGTGAGTACTGCAAGAAATAAATCCGGTTGACATAAGCCACAGCGGCGATGCCAGCCAACACCACGACAGTGGCACCCAGGGTTTTGCGCAGGTTCATGAAGGTTGTCTCGGGACTAAGTTTTTGTTTTATTCTTGACGGTGCCACCTGCAGCGCGCAGCATCTTCTGAGCGGTTTCAACACCGGCGTTCTGGTTTTGGCCGGTGACGAGACGACCGTCCACGACCGTGAGGTTGGCAAAGGGCTCCAATGCCGCACTGGCGCTTTCAAACAGCGCGCCTGCTGCGCGCAGCTCGCGCTCGGGATGCTGTGGCGTGTTGGTGATACCCAGTTGTTTGACCTGCCGGTTGGTGACTGCAGTAAGGTGTTTGCCTTTGACCAGCGGCTGGCCAATGACATCCGTGGCCAGCAGCAAGCCCAATGGCCCGTGGCAAACGCCGCCCATGACTTTGCCCGCAGCCCAGGCCTGCGTGATCTTCTGGCCCAGCACGGCCGAGGTACCAAGGTCATAGGCAGCGCCCCAGCCACCGGCCAGAAAGATG